>CAZDYM010000030.1:0-15074 GCA_964509325.1 uncultured Phycisphaeraceae bacterium | reverse complement strand
CGCCGCTCACGCCCCGGCCCGCACCCAGGCCCCGGCACCCCCCGCCTGGAGCTCGCGCGACGTCGCGCTCGACACCGGCTGGCTGCAGGCGCAGGCCCGCAGCGGCCAGGACGCCGAGGTCGTCTTTACACGCGAACTCGATTTCTCCGAAGCCGCCTGGACGCGGCTGTTCCTCGAGGGCACCGTGCTCTCCGGAAGGCCCGGCTCGGGGCGCGAATCGTGGCTTTTCATCTCCAGCCCCGACGGCGCGGTCCAGCCCCTCAACGCCGAGCACCTGCGGCAGTGGTCCTCCGGCACCGCGTTCTTCAACGGGCCCCGGGTCCGCGTTGATCTGGTCATGTACCCGGGGGCCGAGCCCTCTCGGCTGGTCATCCCCAGCGCCATGCTGGGGGAACAGACGGCCCCGGAGCGCAGCATCTGCGGCCTCGCCGACGACCGCGTGCCTTCCAGCGACCCGCGCGTCGCGCGCCTCATGCCGGCCGGCTGCACCGCCTGGCTCTTCAACGACCCCAACCGCATGCTGCTCAGCGCGGGGCACTGCGGCACGAACGCGTCCACCGTGGTGCAGTTCAACGTCCCGCTGTCGACCGCCTCGGGCACGCCCGTGTTCCCGCCGCCGCAGGACCAGTACGCGGTCGACGCGTTGAGCATCCAGTGGGCCCAAACCGGCCTGGGCAACGACTGGGCGTACTTCGGGGTGTTCCCCAACCCCGTCACCGGGCTCACCCCCGCGCAGGCGCAGGGGCAGGTCTTCAGCGTGTCGCCCGCCCCCGCGCCCACGCCCGGCGCCCAGGTCCGCGTCACCGGCTTCGGCGCGGTGTACACGCCGATCTCACCGACCTGGAACTACGCGCAGAAGACCCACGTCGGCGCCTATGTCGCCCGCACCGGCAACGGGCTGAACTACACCCCCGACACCACCGGCGGCAACTCCGGCTCGCCCGTCATCCTCGAATCCACCGGGCAGGTGATCGGGGTCCACACCAGCGGCGGGTGCGGGAGTTCCGGCGGCGCCAACGCCGGTACCGCCTTCCAGTCTCCGGCGCTCCAAGCCGCGCTGGTCTCGCCCAAGGGGGTGTGCGGCAGCGGGGCCACGGGCGTGCCCGCCGGGCCGCTGTACGCCATCGGCGACGCCGCCAACAACCTCGGCACCGTCCGCCGAAACACCGGGCTGTTCTCGCGCATCGCCGCTCCGACGTCCGTCCCCGCCGGCCTCGCCTACCGCCAAGTCGACGACCGCCTGTACGCGATTGATTCCACCCAGCGTCTGGTGCTGCTCGACCCCGCGACGGGCACGCCCACGCCGGGGCCCGTGATCACCGGCGCCGGCGCCCCCGTCACCGACCTGACCCACGACCCGCGCCTCGATCGTTTCGTCGGCGTGTGCAACGCCAACGGTCAGTTCGTGAGCATCAACCCCGTTACCGGCGCCGCGACCAAACTCGGGACCGCCCGCGGGGGCAACATCGTCGGCATCGCCTTCGTCACCGCCGTCGGACAGCTCCTCGCCATCGACGGACGCCCCCCCGCCTCGGGCGGACCGACGCTCGTTTCGGTCAATCGCGCCACCGGCGAGTGCGTCCCCATCGGCCCGCTCGGCGCGGGCCTTACCTCGGTCTCCAGCCTCGCGTGGAGCGACGACCTCAAGACCCTCACCACCATCGACATCAACGGTTCGCGCCTGTTCCACGTCGACCGCCTGACCGGAGCGGCGACCCTGGTCGGCCCGACCGCCGCGACCTGGACGCACGCCGCCGGCGGGCTGGCGTACCGACGAATCGAGCGGGTCTGCCTGGGCGACCTGAACCTCGACGGGAGCACCGACACCACCGACCTCGCGATCCTGCTGAACCGTTTTAGCAACCCCACGTTCCCGGGCGCCGACGGCGACCTGAACGCCGACGGCGTGGTCACCGTCAGCGATCTCTCGATTTTCCTGGGACGCTACGGGTGCACGTCGTCCGAGCAGGACCCCTGACGCTCGGCCCGGCTTGTGCCATCCGTTCCCCGCATGATCATGCAAGGGGTGGGAGAGTTCCCGGGCCGTCCGAGAAGCGGTCCCGCCGTTGCAGGACCGGGACATCCGGACCGCCGCGAATACTATTTTTCGTCGGGCATTGTGCCGACGCCCGGCTGCCTGCACACTATGGTTGACCACGCTCGCGCCGCGGTTCGGCTGGGACACGCGTCGGGAGAGAGAGACTGGCGTCGTTCGTCATTCTCGTCCGCGTTGGCAGACGCGTTCTTGGCTCGTGGGTCGCTTCTTCGCGCCCGCCTTTCCCTGGGAGTCCGATTCGATGAAAAGCAGCTCGCTCGTGGCCGCCGGTGTTGCCGCGCTCGCCGGTGTCGCCGTCGCCGTCCCACCCAACCCGGCCCCCCCGATCTCCACCGGCCCTGACGTGGTCGTCTCGGGCATCGGTTCGTCCAGCGGGTCGTCGCCCTACGGCGACTCCAGCGGGGGCAGCACCCTGAAGAACGGGACGGTCGGCTCGATCTCGGCGTGGTCCGTCGGCACGATCTCGTGCAACATCGGCAACGCGAACGCCATCTGGATCGCCGGCGACAACCGGCACCCTGTCATCGGCACGCAGATCTACCGCTTCCGGAACGTCAACGGCGCCAACCAGCTCGACCTCGTCGGCATCAACTGGCTGAAGCACGGGTGGTGCGCCGCCGACGGGCAGAACTGCACCCAGCTCACCAACCCGCCCGGGACTCAGCAGTCCGCCAGCGGCTGCAACTTCCTCGGGCCCTTCGCCACCGACACGTACTCCTCGTCGCTGAACGCCGACCAGACCGACCTCGGGCCCCGCTTCGAGGTCAACCCCTGGACCGGCGTGTTCCCCTACCCGTACACGCTCTCGTACAACCAGACGGGTGACAACATCTTCAAGCGCACCCAGGTCCCCCACTCCGACCTGGTCCCGGCCACGAACTACATCTTCGAGGTCGTCTACATCGCCACCGACGAGCCCGTCGCGAACCGGTACAACAACTACTCGTACCGCCTGGGCACCATGTCCGGCAGCGGCGCCACCGCCACGTTCAGCCTCACCGGCCCCACCCAGGCGATGCAGACCATCATCGACGCGTGGGTCGCGCTGGAGTCCGGCGTCACCAAGACCATCATCGATCCCTCCGGCACCACCGACGGACGGCTCATCCTGGGCCACAAGGTCACCCAGACCGGGCCCTCCACCTGGCACTACGAGTACGTCTTGCAGAACATGAACAACCACGCCGCCGTGCGCTCGTTCAGCCTGCCGATGGACTCCAACGTCGTCCTCACCAACGTCGGCTTCAAGGACGTCGCCTACCACTCCGGCGAGCCCATCAGCGGGACCGACTGGACCTTCAGCAACGACGGCGGCGTCGCCTCCTGGTCCACCCAGACCTTCGCCCAGAACCCCAACGCCAACGCCATCTACTGGTCCACGGCGTACTCGTTCCGCTTCGACGCCAACGTGGCCCCCACCACCGGCACGCTGACGCTGGGCATGTTCCGCACCGGCGCGTCCGTCAACGTGAGCAACATCCAGATCCCCAGCGCTCCCCCGCCGCCCACCCCGGGCCCGTTCGCGCTGACCTCGCCCGTGGGCGGCGCCACAACCGCCAACAACACCCCCACGCTCTTGTGGGGCTCCTCGAGCGGCGCTCTGACCTACAACCTGCGTGTCGCCGCCGATAACGCCTTCAACACCATCGTCGCCAACCCCACCGGCCTGACCGGCACCTCGTGGGGCGTTCCGCCCGCGACCCTGCTCTACAACACCGAGTACTGGTGGGGCGTGGAGGCCTTCAACGGCGCCGGCAGCACCCTGAGCACGCCGCGTGTCGAGTCGTTCCGCACGCCGCCATCGCCCTGCGCCGGCGACGCCGACCTCAACGGCACCACCAACACCCTCGACCTCACCATCCTGCTGGGCACCTTCGGCTCGACCGTGCCCCCCGGCACCGGGGCGGACTTCGACGGCAACGGCAGCATCAACACCGCCGACCTCACGCTGCTGCTCGGCGGCTTCGGCTGCGTCGGCTGATCCCCGTCTGACAAGACCGCGATCGATTCGAATGAAACGCCCGGCAACCACCCCCTGACCCCCCCCCACGAGACCCACTCTCCTTTCGGAGGGTGGGTCATTTCACGCAAGGAGCAGACCCGATGCAGAGCCGTCATGCCGCCGTTCCCGCCGTGCTCGCGCTCGCGGGCGTCGCACTGGCCGTCCCGCCCAACCCCGCCCCGCCCGTTTCAAGCGGGCCCGACGTGGTGACCTCGGGCATCGGCTCCGGGAGCGGGTCCAGCCCGTACGGCGATTCGAGCGGCACCGGGGTCACCCGCAACGGAACGGTCGGGAACATCACCGCCTTCTCGGTCGGCACCATCTCCTGCAACATCGGCAACGCCCTGGCCATCTGGATCCGCGACAGCGCCCCGGGCAACCGGCACCCTGTCATCGGCACCCAGATCTACCGGCACACCACCGTCAACGGCGCCGGGCAGATCAACATGCTCGGCCTCAACTGGCTCAAGCACGGCTTCTGCGCCCTCGACGCCTCGAACTGCAGCCAGCTCACCGTGCCCAACGGCAACCTCGCCTCCAACGGCTCGTGCGACTGGCTCGGGCCCTTCGCCACCGACACCTACAGCGCCTCGCTCAACGGCGCGCAGTCCAACCTCGGCCCGCGCTCCGAGATCAACCCCTGGACCGGCGCGTACCCCTACCCGTACATCAACCAGTGGCAGGCCACCGGGGACAACATCTTCAAGCGCACCCAGATTCAGAACAGCGAACTGACCTCGGGCTCGGGCTACATCGTCGAGGTCGTCTACATCACCACCGACGAGCCCGCCGCCAACCGCTACAACAACTATTCGTACCGCCTCGCGAGCGTGAGCGGGAGCGGCGCGACCGCCACCATGACGCTCAGCGGCCCCACGCAGGCCATGCAGACCGTGATCGACGCCTGGCGCGCCCTCGAAACGGGCGTCAGCAAGGTCACCATCGACCCCTCGGGCACCTCCGACGGGCGACTGACCCTGGGTTACAAGGTCACCCAGACCGGGCCCTCCACCTGGCACTATGAGTACGTCCTGCACAACATGAACAACGACGCCGCCGTGCGCTCGTTCGCCCTCCCGCTGGATCCCAACGTCGCCCTCTCCAACGTCGGCTTCCGCGACGTCGCCTACCACTCCGGCGAGCCGTACTCCGGCACCGACTGGACCTTCAGCGCCGGCGGCGGCGTCGCCTCCTGGTCCACCCAGACCTTCGCCCAGAACGCCAACGCCAACGCGCTGCGCTGGTCCACCGCCTACTCCTTCCGCTTCGACGCCAACGTGGGCCCCACCACCGGCACCCTCACGCTGGGCATGTTCAAGACCGGCGCCAGCGTGAACGTCCCGAACATCCAGGTCCCCGCCGCCCCGCCCCCGCCCGCCCCCGGCCCGTTCAACCTCACGGCGCCCGCCAACGGCACCACCGTCGCTGACCTGACCCCCACGCTGTCGTGGGGCTCCAGCGCCGGCGCTCTCACCTACACCGCCGTCGTGGCGACCGACAGCGGGCTGTCCAACGTTGTCGCCTCCGCCACGGGATTGGCGGGCACCTCCTGGGCCGTGCCGGCCGCTTCGCTCTCGTACTCCAGCACGTACCACTGGGGCGTCGTCGCCGTCAACGGCGCCGGCCAGACCAGCTCCAACCCCACCAGTTGGTCGTTCCTCACCCCGCCCCCCCCCTGCACGGGCGACATCAACAACGACGGCTCCACCAACACCCTCGACCTCACCATCATCCTGGCCAACTTCGGCACGAGCGTGCCCCCGAACACCGCCGGTGACCTCGACGGCAACGGCAGCGTCAACACCAACGACCTGACCATCCTGCTGTCCGGCTTCGGCTGCACACCCTGATCGTTCTCCGTCCCCGTTGTTCGGCGGAGCCGCCACCATGAACCGCTGCAGCACGCCCCGCCGCGTCCTCTGAAACCGACGTCGAAGACCCACCCCACCCCGGGTGGGTCTTTTCATGCGAAGGAGAAGACCCCGATGCGCACCTTGACCCCGTTCGCCGCCCTGCTCGCCGCCGCCGGCGCCGCGCTGGCTGTTCCGCCCAACCCGCCGCCGCCGCAGTCCTCAGGCCCGGACGTGGTCGTCTCCGGCATCGGCTCGTCGAACCCCGGCGTGCCGCCGTTCGGCGACTCCACCGGTACCCTGACCCTGAAGAACGGCTCCGTGGGGTCCGTGTCGGCGTTCTCCGTGGGCACCATCTCCTGCAACATCGGCGACGCCGAGGCCATCTGGCTCGAGTTCGAGAACCGGCACCCCGTCATCGGAACCCAGATCTACCGCTACCGGACCGTCAACGGCGCGGCCCCGCCCGACCTGCTCTGCATCCACTGCCTGAACCACGGCCTCTGCGCCCTCGACGCCGCCAACTGCGCCGCGCTGGTCAGCCCCGTCGGCGTCCCCGGCGGCAACCCGGATTGCGACTGGCTCGGCACCTTCCGCACCGATACCTACTCCGCCAACCTCAACGCCAACCAGGTCCGCCTCGGGCCCCGCTCCGAGATCAATCCCTGGACCGGCGCGTACCCCTACCCCTACACGATCGCGTTCCAGCAGACCGGAGACGCCATCTACAAGCGGACCCAGATCCCCGACGCCGACCTTGTCGCCGGAGCGCAGTACATCTTCGAGGTCGTCTACATCGCCACCGACGAGCCGGTCGCGAACCGCTACAACAACTACGCCTACCGCCTCGCGGACATCGCCGGCAGCGGCGCCAGCGCCACCTTCACCCTCACCGGCAACACCCAATCGATGCAGCACGTCATCGACGCCTGGAAAGCCCTCGACCCGCAGGTCGTGAAGACCACCGTCGATCCTTCCGGCACCACCGACGGGCGCATCACCATCGGCTCCCGCGTCACCCAGACCGGGCCCTCCACCTGGCACTACGAGTACGTCGTTCACAACATGAACAACGACGCCGCCGTCCGCTCGTTCGCTCTCCCGATCGACCCCGCCGTCTCGCTCTCCAACGTCGGTTTCAAGGACGTTGCCTACCACTCCGGCGAGCCCTACGACGGCACCGACTGGGCCTTCTCCTCCGGGGGCGGCGCCGCCTCCTGGTCCACGCAGACCTTCGCCGCCAACCCCAACGCCAACGCCCTGCGCTGGTCCACCGCGTACTCGTTCCGATTCGACGCCGACACCGGCCCGACCAACGGCTCGGTGACGCTCGGCATGTTCAAGACCGGCGCGAGCGTGTACGTCCCGAACATCCAGGTCCCCGCCGCCCCGCCGCCGCCCACCCCCGGGCCGTTCAATCTCGCGTCGCCCGCCAACGGGAGCACCACCGCGAACCGCACGCCCACGCTTTCCTGGTCGAGTTCCGCCGGGGCCGCGACCTACGACGTCAAGGTCGCCACCGACAGCGGCCTGACGAGCGTTGTGACCTCGCAGAACGGGCTCGTGGGCACCTCGTGGGTCGTGCCCGCGGCCGCGCTGATCTACAACACGCAGTACTTCTGGGGCGTCACCGCCGTGAACTCCAACGGCACGACCGCCTCGACGCCCGCCGCGTTCTCCTTCCGAACCCCGCCCTCGCCGTGCGCCGGCGACGCCAACGGCGACGGCGCCACCAACACCCTCGACCTCACGCTCATGCTCGGCAACTTCGGCTCCACCGTCCCGCCCAACACCGGCGGCGACCTCGATGGCAACGGCAGCGTCAATACCGCCGATCTCACCACGCTCTTGGGGGGATTCGGCTGCACGTCCTGAGCCGTTCCGGCACCTAGCATCCGGCGGCGCCCGTCGGGGGCCGCGGACCGCAACCCGTCGTGAACGCCGCGGCCTCTCGCTCACCCGAGGGGCCGCTTCCATCGCCAAACGTCATCCCGGCCCGCAACGTCATCAGATGCATCACTCCGGAGAAAAGCCCGTGAAACCCGCACCGATCGCCTCGCTGACCGTTCTCTCCCTCGCCGCCGCGGCGACCGCCGTTCCGCCGAACCCGCCGCCGCCGCAGTCCGTGGGGCCCGACGTCGTGGTCTCGGCGATCGGCTCGGCGGGCGGCTCGTCGCCCTACGGGGACGCCTCGGGCGGCGGCCCGTCGACCCAGAAGGACGGCACCGTCGGCTCCATCTCCGCCTGGTCGATCGGCACCACCTCGTGCAACATCGGCGACGCGGACGCCATCTGGATCTCCGGCACCAACCAGCACCCCGTGATCGGCACCCAGCTCTACCGCCTCCGCACCGTCAACGGCGCGGGCCAGTTCGACATGCTCGGGCTCAACTGGCTGAAGCACGGCTTCTGCGCCGCCGACGGCGCGGACTGCACCGCGCTCACCAACCCGCCCGGGGCCACCGCCGGCGGCTCCGGCTGCAACTGGCTCGGACGCTACCGCACCGACTACTACTCATCGGGCTTGAACTCCTCGCAGTCCAACCTCGGGCCCCGCTCCGAGGTCAACCCCTGGACCGGAGTTTTCCCCTACCCCTACATCCTCCAGAACGGGACCACCGGCGACGCCATCTTCAAGCGCACCCAGGTGCCCACCTCCGATCTCGTCTCGGGCGCCCAGTACGTCTTTGAGGTCGTCTACATCTGCACCGACGAGCCGGTCGCCAACCGCTACAACAACTATTCCTACCGCCTCGCCACCATCGCCGGCAGCGGCGCGACCGCAACCTTCACCCTCAGCGGGCCCACCCAGGCCATGCAGACCGCCATCGACGCCTGGAAGGCCCTCGACCCGCAGGTGGTCAAGACCAACGTCGATCCCTCCGGCACCACCGACGGGCGCATCACCATCGGCTCGCGCGTCACGCAGACCGGGCCTTCCACCTGGCACTACGAGTACGTGGTTCACAACATGAACAACCACGCCTCGGTCCGCTCCTTCAGCCTCCCGCTGGACTCGAACGTCACCATCACCAACGTCGGCTTCAAGGACGTCGCCTACCACTCCGGCGAGCCCTACGACGGCACCGACTGGGCCTTCTCCTCCGGCGGCGGCGCCGCCTCCTGGTCCACCCAGACCTTCGCGCAGAACCAGAACGCCAACGCCATCCGCTGGGGCTCCGCCTACTCGTTCCGCTTCGACGCCAACATCGGGCCCGTCAACGGCAGCGTGACCCTCGGCATGTTCCGCACCGGGTCGAGCGTCAACGTCCCGAACATCCAGGTCCCGGCCCTTCCGCCGCCGCCCACCCCGGGCCCGTTTGACCTCACCTCGCCCGCCGACGGCGCGGTCGTCGCCAGCCTCACGCCGCAGCTCACCTGGAGCGCCAGCGAGAACTCCACCGGGTACGACGTCGTCGTCGCGCTCGACAACTCGCTCACCAACCCCGTGGCCTCGGGTCTTGACCTCAACCGGACCAACTGGACCGTGCCCGCCGGCGTCCTTCTCTACGACACGCTGTACCACTGGGGTGTCAGCGCCGAGAACAGCTTCGGCTCCACCAACTCGAACCCCTCCAGCCAGTCCTTCCGCACGCCGCCCTCGCCCTGCGCCGGCGACGCCGACAACAACGGCGCCACCAACACCCAGGACCTCACCATCTTCCTCTCCAACTTCGGCCTCTCGGTCCGGCCCGGAACCCGCGGCGACTTCGACAACGACGGGTTCGTCACCACCACCGACCTGACCATCATCCTGGCAGCCTTCGGCTGCCCGGGCTAAGGCCCCGCCGCGCCGCATGGTCTCATCGGGCCCGTCCCAGCGGCGGGCCCTTTTTCATTCCCCTCGTCGGACCGATCTCAGCCCCCCTCAGCACCCCCGAAATCCAGCCGAACTTCGTCACATCTTGACGCGTTTCCCGCGCTCACGCGAATCGGAACCGGCCCCGCGAGCGATATTCTCAGGCACCATGTCCCAGCGGCCCTCCATCCGAGCGATCGCGTGCGCCGCGTGCGCCGGCGCGATGTCCACGATCGCCCGGGGCGTCCCGCCGAGCCCGGTGCCCCCGCCCTCGATCGGCCCCGACCTTGTGATGTCGGGCCTGGGCTCGGGCAACGTGGGCAACGACATGGGCGACGTCAACGGCTTCGGGACCCAACTCTGGGGCGCCGCCGCGGAGTTCTTCGGCTATTCGATGAACACCGTCGCCTGCAACATCGGCGACGCCGACCTCGCCTGGTTCGAGTTCACCAACCAGCACCCCGTCTTCGGCGTGCAGGCGTACCGCTACCGCATCGTGGACGGGGCCGGTCGATTCGAGCAGGTCGGCATGTCCTGGCTCAAGCACGGGACCTGCGGCGCCGACTCGGCCCGATGCACCGAGCTCGTCAACCCCGTCCAGATCCCCCAGACCCAGCCGGACTGCGACGGACTGGGCCCGTTCCGCACCGACATCTACGGCGCCGCCATGAACGGCGACCAGGCCGCCCTCGGCCCACGCTCCGAGATCAACCCCTGGACCGGCGCGTTCCCTTTCCCCTACTCGCTCCAGCAGGGCCAGACCGGCGACGCGGCCTTCAAGCGGCTCCGCGTCCACGCCGCCGACATCGCCCCCGCCGGCACCTACGTCTTCGAGGTGGTCGGCATCGCCCCTGACGAGCCGCCCGCCAACCGCTTCAACAACTACGCCTACCGCCTCGGCACCTTCGGCGGCGTCGGCGGGACCACCTTCACCTTCAGCGGCCCCACGTTCGCCATGCAGCCCGCCATCAACGCCTGGCGCGCTCTGGACCCGCAGGTCGAGATCACCAGCGTCCAGCCGCTCGGCGGGGCCGACGGCCGCGTCGTGCTCGCCTCCCGCGCCACCGAGATCACCCCGGGCGTGTGGCGCTACGAGTACGCCCTGTTCAACATGAACTTCCACGCGGGCGTCGCCGAGGTGTCCGTCCCCGTCAGCCCCGCGGCGAGCCTCACCAACCCCGGGTTCAGCGCCCCGGCGTACCACTCCGGCGAGCCCTACGACAACACCCCCTGGACCCACACGCGCGGCGCCGACGCCGCCCGGTGGTCCACCACGCCCTTCCCGGCCTCGCCCGCCAGCGCCAACGCGCTGCGCTGGAGCACCACCTACAACGTGCGCTTCGACGCCGACGCGCCGCCCGCCCGGGGCGAGGTTTCGCTCCGGGTGTTCTCCGCGGCCCTGGGGGGTCCCGACGGCCCCCCGATCACCATCGCCGCGCCGGTGCCCACGCCCCCGCCCCCGCCACCGACGTGCCGCGGAGATTTCAACAACGACCGCGCCGTCAACACCGCCGACCTGACGTTCTTCCTCGCCCGCTTCGGCACGATCGTTCCACCCGGCACCCCGCCCGACCTGAACAACGACGGCCAGGTCACCACCGCCGACCTCACGGCGTTCCTCTCCGCCTTCGGCGTGCCGTGCCCGTGACGGCGTGCCCACGCTGAGGGCACGCCCCGCCCGGTTACGCCATCAGGTTCTCGTAGAGTTCGATGACGCCCTTGCCCTGGGTGGCGATGGTCTCGACGACGGTGCGCCGGCCGGAGATGTCCCGCAGGTCGCGCATCAGTTCGTTCTGGCCGTGGTGGTCGGCCTTGTTGCAGACGAACACGTCGGCGATCTCGAGGATGCCGGCCTTGTCCATCTGGATCGCGTCGCCCATGCCGGGCACCAGCACGACGGCGGTGCGGTCGACGTGCTTGCGGATGCGGGTTTCGTTCTGCCCGGCGCCGACGGTCTCGACGAACACGGTCTCGAAGCCGGCGCCGCCGATGAGTTCGAGGACGTCGTTGAGGGTGGCGTAGTCCTCGCCGCTGATGGCGAGCGAGCGGTAGTAGACCTTCTCTTCGAGGCGGTTGAAGTCGACGCGGAGGCGGTCGCCCAACAGCGCGCCGCCGGTGATGGGGCTCATCGGGTCGAAGGCGACGACGGCGACGCGGCCGAGGGCGGGGCTGGACTCCGATCGGCGTGCGTGCTCGGACGCGAGCGCCGCGACGAGCGTGCTCTTGCCCGCGCCGGGCGAGCCGGTCACGCCGATGACGCGCCTGGGGCGGGCTCTCGGCGCGGAGGGTCGGACGGGGCGTCCGAGGTGGGCCAGCGAGAGATCGCGCGCGAGCTGCGCGGTGGCGTGCCCGGACGGGACGGCCTGGGTGAGGGCGGAAACCTCGGACTGGACGGCGTCAACGATCTCGAGCAGCCCGTCGCCGGTGGTGAAGATCCGCCGTACCCCGCCGCTCAAGAGCACGGGGATGTCCGTCTGCGGGATGATGCCGCCCATGTGGACGGGCAGGTCGGGCCTGCCGAACTCGCGGAGCGACTCGACGAGTCTGGGCCCGAGCACGAGGTGCGAGTTGGACATCATCGAGGCGGCGATGACGTCGCAGTCTTCATCGCGTGCGGAGATGGCGAGGGAGCGGGGGGTCTGCCAGAGGCCGGAGTAGATGACGTGGACGCCGGAATCGCGGAGGGCGCGCGCGATGACCTTGACGCCGCGGTCGTGCCCGTCGAGGCCCATTTTGCCGAGCAGGACGCGCGGGCGGTGGTCGAGGCCGACGCAGCGGTCGACTTTCTCAAACTCGGTGGTCGGGGCGTGGAGGGTCTGGGGCATGGCGGGGATGATACGGACGCCGGCGGCGCCGATCCGGAGCCGCGGGGTCGTGGAAACGGCCCGGGCCGCGGGCTCAGCCGATGCCCTTCAGCCGCATGCGGAGTTCGTCGGGGTTGGGCGTCACCTCCATCGCCACGCGCAGGTGGATGAACTCCTCGGTGACGAGTTTCACCAGCGACCCGTTGAAGTCGATCATCCCGATCTGCTGGCTCTCCTGGCTGCGGATGACGTCGAGCAGTTCGTTCTCGCGGGCCTCCATGATGTACTTGCGCACCACGGCGTTGTTGATCAGGATCTCCAGCGCGGGGATGCGGGCGATCTCGGGGCGGAGGGTGGGCAGCAGCTTCTGGTACACGATGGCCCGCATCTGGTACGCCAGGATCTTGCGCACCTGATCCCGCTCGTCGGCGTGGAACAGGTCGTAGATGCGTCCGAACGTCTGGCTGGCGCTGGAGGCGTGGATGGTGCCGAACACCAGGTGGCCCGTCTCGGAGGCGTGCAGCGCGGCCTCGAAGGTCTCGCTGTCGCGCATCTCGCCGATGAGCACCACGTCGGGGTTCTCGCGCACGAGCGCCCGCAGGCCGGTCTTGAAGTCCAGCACGTCGATGCCGACCTCGCGCTGGTGGATCGTCGCCTTCTGGTCCTCGAAGATGTACTCGATGGGGTCCTCGATGGTGATGATGTGGACCGGGCGCTGGGCGTTGATGTAGTTCAGCATCGACGCGATGGTCGTGCTCTTTCCCGAGCCCGTGACGCCGGCCAGCAGCACGATGCCCTGCGGCTGCAGCGCGATCTCGCTCATCACCGGGGGGAGGTACAGGTCCTCGAAGCGCCTGATCTTGCTGGTCACGAGGCGGGCGGCGATGGAGAGCTTCCCGCGGGACTGGAAGAGGTTCACGCGGAAGCGGTTGCCCTTGTCGTAGTCGTACGCGAAATCCACCGAGCCGAACTTGTGAAGGTCGGCGAACTGCTCCTCGGTGAGGATGTGCTTGGCGATCGAGATGAACTCTTCGAAGCTCACCGGCTCGGTGTCGAGGCTCTTGAGGCTGCCGCGCAGCCGCACCTTGGGCGCGTAGCCGCTCTTGATGATCAGGTCCGACGCCTCGAACTTGATGCACGCCTGGAGGAACTTGCCGAACCGCGTCTCGTGCGGGTCGTGCTTGCGGTCCGGATCGAGGGTGGTGTGCCCGGCCTGGGCCTGCGTGCTGACGGTGACGGATTCGTTGCGGATGTTCATCGGGAGAAGTGTTCGAGTGGCGGAGTGGTCGAGTGGCGGGGTGTTCGAGCGCCGGATCCGGGGCTCGGACGTGGAAACCGGAACGGGGTCTGTCGCGTGCTTCGGTGCTTTCGGTTGTCGGCGTGCGGATGCCCGGCGCGCTACGGCGCCGCCCCGCCGAGGGGGCTCAGCCTCTCGACCTTGCCGACCCACAACTGGCTCGAGGGCCGCGCCTCCCCCTCGACCTTCCCCCCGCGCTGGCTGGTCCACATCATCCAGTTCCCGTCGTGCGAGAACACCGGCAGCCCGTCGAACCCCGACGCGTGCGTCACCCGCTTGTGCTTCAGCCGCGCCGGCTTGGCGAACCCGTTCGCCGCCCGCGGCACCTCGACCGCGAACACCTCGTAGTTGTCGTGCCCCACCTCGCTGGTCGCGTAAACGAGGTACTCCCCCGACGGGTGGAAGAACGGGGCCCAGTTCACGTGCTGGTTGTCCGTCACCTGGTACTCGCCGCGCACGCCTTTGATGGTGCCGTCGGCTTCGCGGTCGAGCGTGAGCACGAACACCTGCAGCAGGTCGTCGCCCTTGCGGTCGGCGCGCATGCAGATCATTGATCCGTCGGCGGAGAAGAACGGCCCGCCGTTGTACCCCTCGGGTTTGGTCAGTTCCATCGACGTGCCGGTGTTCGTGTCGAAGACCTCCAGGGCGATCTTGGGGCGCCGGGTGGTGTCGTCCATGCCCTTTTGCGTGGCGTAGACGATGTACCGACCAGAGGGATCGAAGGCGCACTCGGCGTCGTAGGCCGGGCCGCTGATCAGCCGCTCGGGCGCGCTGGGCGTCCCGCCGCTGACCTTGATCCCCCCCGGCCCCGTGCCCAGGCCCGAGGCGAGGATGGCCGGCACGCGGACCCTCACCACGTCCATCTCGGCCGGGAAGGCCCAGCGGTACGAGCGCGTGCCGCGCTGGTAGCCCGGGCTGTCCTTGCCGCTCGGAGCGGTCATGGTGCTGCCGAAGATCACTTCCATCGGGCGGGTGGGGTTGAAGAAGCCGCAGGTGTTGGCCGACCCCTCGGGGCTGATCCGGATCGGGGTCTCCATGCCGACGATGTTCCGCTCCGCGTCGAGCTTCAACTGAGCGACGTACATCGAGTACACGTCGGGGCCCGGGGCCCGCCCCTGCTCGGCCCGCGGGACGGCCTGGAAGACAATCCACGTGCCAGCCCGGTTGAAGTACGCCTCGCCGGCCTTGACGAACTGGTCGGGGAAGGTCAGTTGGACGTGCCCGCTGAGAATCCCGGACTCCCCCGCGCGCCAGTCGAGCGGCCCG
>CAZDYM010000029.1:218-15079 GCA_964509325.1 uncultured Phycisphaeraceae bacterium | reverse complement strand
CCCCCCCAATAGGCCGCGGGCAGGGCCCGGGTGGCGCCGAGCGCGTTGCGCGCAGTATAGCCCGGGCCTTCGCGGAACCAGACGCCGCGGAACCAGACGCGGACCCCGACGCGGCCGCCGGCGCCGACTTCGTCGCAGACTTGCTCGCCAAGCCCGGTCCGGGCACCCGCAGCGGGGAAGACCTCGATTGCGAAGCCGCCGACTCCAGCGGCCTCGACGCCTGACCCGTCTCGCAACCACCCGCCGACACAAACGCCGCCGACACCACGGCTCCAGCAAGCATCACAATGATCCGACGCGGCATGAGCGGTTCTCCAAGGTTCTGCGGGCAACAGCCCCCAAGCCTATCGGAACGCCGCCAACGCGGGTATCCTGCCCCGCGGTCCGACCAATCGCCACCCGACCCGCACGCGCCATCTCGGCCCCCGCCCGGTCCCTCACCAGGAGCATCCATGAAGACGGCCAAGCCCCCCCGCACCCCCCGGACCCCCCGCACCCCCCGCTTCACCCGCACCCGCGGCATGCGCACCGTCGTCCTCGCCGCGCTGGCACTGACCGGCACGACGGCACTGATCGGGTGCTCGACGTACCGCGAGTCCGGCGGCGTGTCCAGCAACGACACCTACTACGTCAGCGCCGCCGAGAGCACCGTCAACCGCTTCAAACTTCGCGACCCGAGCCTGAGCAAGTTCTTCGACCAGGCGCACGCCTATGCGGTGTTTCCCAAGATCACCAAAGGCGGCGCGGGCCTCGGCGCCGCCCACGGCGAGGGCGGCGTGGTCTACGAGAGGGGCGCCCACGTCGGGTTCGCCGAGGTCTCCCAGGTCACCGTCGGGGCCCAGCTCGGCGGGCAGTCGTTCAGCCAGATCATCTTCTTCCAAAGCCCCTCGGCGTTCAGCGACTTCAAGTCCGGCCGCCTCAAGTTCAGCGGCAACGCCTCGGCCGTCTGGGCCGACTCGGGCAGCGCCGCCGCCAACGACTACCGAGAGGGCGTCGCGGTCTTCGCCGTGCCCATCTCGGGCGCGATGCTCGAAGCCTCCATCGGCGGGCAGGAGTTCGAGTACCGGGCGAAATGAGACGTACGAACATCAGCGGCGCCGACGGAGCGCGACCAGTCCAGCGGCGGCGATCAGCGCGCCCGTGCCAGGCGCGGGGATGAATGGTGAGATGGTCCAGTTCACCACGCGACCGGTGTCGCCGGCGGCGTGGTCGCTGATGTTCAGCGTCCAGGTGCCGGCGGGGGCGAAGCCGCCGAATGCTTGGAACATCGAGGTGGGGAGGTACTGGAAGTCGGGGCCGCGGCTGGAAGGACGATACTGGCCATTGGGCACGGCACCCTCCGGCGGCGTGAGAGCGGCGTCTTCCCACATGTTGTACGGATGAGAATCGCTGAAGGAGTACTCCATCGCCAGATCGGAGTCGTCGCCGCGCGAGGTCGCCGAGGTTGCGCCGATCCGGTTGAACAGGATCACAGAGCGAGGCGGTGCGCCCGTGTCGGGCGTGAAGGTGAGGCGCGCCACCAGGTCGCCGCACCAAGTGTGACGATCCTCGCTGTCAGCGGATGGGAAGCGGATCCGGAGCGTCATCGCTCCGGGCACGCCGAACGATGGGAGATGGACGCTGGACTCGCCACCTTCGGGATCGTTGTCGGGGATGCCGAAGCCGGGGACAACGACGTCGAAGCCGAGCCCCCCGAGAGCGGCACTGTTCGACGCGAGCGCCGCGGCGATGCAGAGCGCGGTGTTCAGACTCTTGGTGTTTCTCATGAGCGACCTCGAAGCGGATTTGCTGGGTCCACGCGAAAGCGAATCAGTATCTGTCAACGACCACCCGAACCACGAGTTCTGCATCGACGGTCGGTGTGCCAGCCCGGGCCTCCGGCTCGCACGCCTTCACACTTGCACGGATGCTCGCGTCGATCTCGTGCTTGACTCTCAGCACGTAGCGACCCGGGGCGACCTCAAGGGACTTCAGGCGGATGCCGAACGGCACGGGCAGTTGGACGATCGTCTGCAGCACGTCGCCCTGAGCGCTGCCCATCAGTTCATCGAGGGGAGAGACGCGCCCGTTGAGGTCGGCGTCACTGAACAAGTCCCACGACGTTCGAGAATCGTTCAGAGCGTCGGGCCGCCACGGCGGCGCAGTCGGCACCGCCGCACCCCATGTGACCAGGACCCGGCCCGACGCCTGAACCCTCAGCATGGATGTCTTGGTGCCGAGGACTTCAAAGGGAATCTCGATCTGAAACGGTTCGGAGTTCGTGGGGCAGCCCAGCGCGGCGTCCGCGTCCAGGTTGAGCGGGTCTGGACCGCCGCCCGCGAGGCGCTGGGTCGACGTCGAGTGCGTCGAGTTGACGTTGAACTCCAGGAGCAGTTCCTCCTTGACGGACAGGGAAAAACCTCCGGTGCCGGAGCAGCCTGCGGAGGCTGTGAACCAACATTCGTTGGGATCGCTCGAAGTGCCGGATACGCCCGCCGAAGTGCCCCGCGAGATGCCCTCGGCGCATCGCCCCATGCCGCCGTCGCAGGGGTGCCAGCCGCTGCTGGGGATCGCGTTGAAGGTTTGATCGATGATCATCGCGGGATCGCGGATGAACGCCGTGGCTGTGACCCGGCCGATGACGTGCGGATCGGGCATCAGGTCCGCGGTGAGTTCTCGTACGCAGGAAGGCGGCGCGGGGATGAGCGCACGGAGTTCAGGCGGGAGCCGCCAGCAAGGCACGGCTGCACTCGGGATCGTGATTAGTCCGACCAGCCGCATCCGGTCGCACGAACCTTCCGCGAAAACTCCACCGCCCGAATCCGCGAAGGAAGCACTCGAAGCGGGACCGAACCGCGCGCACCTGCCGATCATCGGCGCGAACTGGACGGTTCCGGGCAACTGGAATGACGAATCTCGGCCCCATCCCGCGATCCAGTACTCGCCGTAGCTGTTCAGTGATTCCAATGGGTTCCGGTCGGGCGGATCGTGGATGTCGCTGTAGTCGACAACCGCCGGTTCGATGTGCGTGAGATTCCACGCCAGAATCGCGACCGCGAAGTCGAGGTCGTTGCATTCCGGCCACGTGGTTGACGCCGCATAGAACCACTGAACAATCGGGACCTCGTACTGCTCGGTGAAGGGCGTCCCAACACCACCGCTCGGCAGTCGGCGGAAACGAGCCACAAAGCTTGCACCCGGCTCGATCCACTGGTCGTAGCACGGGCAGCCGTTCGGCAGGGAGCCACAGCTATTGAAGTTGTGCCTGACAGTCAAGATCACGTTCGGCGCGACGAGCACGCACGAACCGAAGTTGTCGTGGTCTCCGTTGATTGACTTCGTGAATGCCCCCACGCAATCAAACCGCGTGTCGTTCGCATCCGGCGGGCCGCCGCCCACGATGCCCCACGCTTCAGGGGTACCCATACCCCCCCCCCCTAATAGGATTAGCGAAGCAAACGCCGCGATTGCGAAGCGGAACAGTCCTGTCGAACGACGACGCTTCACCCGGCACCTCGCTGTTTCTTCCGCCGCGGCGGTCCGGGACCGCGTGGGCGTGCCCTCTCTCCCTCGGGGGAGAGGGGAACCTCACTGAAGAAAGGGTACTTCAGTTCCGGGCCGGGTCAACAGGTTTGTTCTCACAAGTTCTCGGCACTGGCCAGCGTCGTCGGCGTGGTGCGGGACGCGCGGTCCTCGGGCCTTCCCGCCCCCGAACCTTCGAACCTCCGATCCTCCGCACCTCCGAACCTTCCCATCACCCCGCCTTCATCGCGGCGATGAAGGAGTCCGCTTCGGCGATGCTGGATTCCATTTCCTTGATGAGGGCCGCGACGTCGGCGCTGAGCGTGTCGCTGACTTCCTGCAGGCCGGCGATCGCGCGGGCGTTGAGGTTGTGCTTCAGGAAGAGCACCTGGTCGCGGAAGACGGTGAGGACGGGGTCCATCTTCGCCGCGGCGTCGTCCATGGCGCCGATCAGGCGCTGGTACTTCATCTTGGTGTCGTCGAGTTGGCGGCGGCTCGCGTCCTTCATCGCCGGGCTGGAGTACTGCTCGAGTTCCTTGCTCCACTCCTTGAAGAGCGCGTCGGCGACGTCCTTGGTGTCTTCGATGCGGGAGCGGACGGCGGAGGCGCGCTTCTCGCTCGCGGCAAGAGCGTCCTTGAGTCTGGCGTACCTGGCTTCAAGGTCCTTCGTCGACGCCGAGCCCCCGACACCGGTCACGCTGAGGAACTGCTCGAGGGCGGACGCGAACTGCCGCTTGGCCTCGCCCTGGGCATCGCGCGCGTCTTCGACACGGTCGACCAACTGCTCGCGCTTGGCGTAGCCCAGAGCCTCCTTGGCGGCGATGGTGGCGGAGGCGCAGCCGATCAGGGCGACGGGCGAAGCCGCCAGCGCGATCGCGCAGGCAAGGGCGAGCGCGTGGGCGACGCGGACGTTCGGAGTGGACATGCTGATGTAATTCATGGCGCAGGAGAACAATATCCGAACCAGGCCCTCGCGGCGTGGGCGACCGGTGCGGGACTTCGCCGCATCGAACAGGTCTCCGGCAACGAAATCGCACGCGGGAGCATCGAATGAGAACCATGAACACCATCCTCAAGTCATTCGCGATCCTGGTCCCGGTTCTGGCCTGTTCGCCGTTGACGCTGGCCTGCGGCTACGGGCCGGCATCGGAGCCCCCGGTCAAACCCGCCGCGCGCGCCGTGCCGGTGGTCGCGCAGGCGGGCGGGGCAACGCCCTCGAACAATGCGCCCGCGGCGAACCCCGCACCCGGCAGCACGAACCCTCAAACCCCGCAAGGCCAGCCCATGACGCCGACTTCGAGAAACCCCGTCGCCGACACACCCCTCGCCGCGCCCGCGCCGACGGAGAGCAAGACCCAACTCGCCACCTTCGGCGCCGGCTGCTTCTGGGGCGTGGAGGAGTTTTTCCGCACCACCAAGGGCGTCGTCTCGACACGCGTCGGCTACGCCGGCGGAACAACGGAGAAACCGACCTACAAGGACGTGTGCGAAGGTGACACGATGCACGCCGAGGTGGTGGAGATCACCTTCGATCCGACGGTCATCTCCTACGAGAAACTTGTCTCGCTGTTCTTCAAGATCCACGACCCGACCCAGGTGAACCGCCAGGGCCCCGACTACGGCACGCAGTACCGCACCGTCATCTTCTATCACTCGCCGGAGCAGAAGGCGGCGGCGGAGGCCGAGATCAAGCGGCTGACCGACAGCAGAAAGTACAAGCGTCCGATCGCCACCCAAGTGCAGCCGGCGCCGAAGTTCTGGGTGGCGGAGGACTACCACCAGCAGTACTTCTTCAAGCGGGGGATTCCCAACACCTGCCACATCCCCGAGGAATGACACCGGGTTTTCCCGCAGGGTCAGACGGCTGAACGACGTAAGACGCAGACGGCTGCCAGTGCGACGCCGCCCCGGATTCCGGGGCGGCCTTTGCTTTTGCAACCGTCGCTGCATCCGGCGCGCACCGGGGGTCGAAATCAAAGGGCCGGTGCGAGCGGGCGAGTCACCCGCCCGTTCCGGATGAAGATCGGCCGCGGAACCGCGGCCCCCTTGCTGCCTCGGGGCCCGAGCGACGCGGGGTCTTCAACCGCCCGCTCCGCTTCGTGCCTCTCTCCTGATCCCACGTTCGCCGGTGCGATGCGCACGCTCCGGCTCATGTTCCCATGGACGCGCCGCGGCCATGGGCCATCGCTGCTTTCTTCCCCTCTTCACCCTGCTGGACCACCCAAGGAGATTCGCCATGCAACGCTTCATCACCGGAGTTTCCGCCGGCGCCGCCTCGGCCCTGCTGCTCGCCTTCGTCTCGCCCGTGCTGTCCGGCGGGGGCGGGTGCGGCGGAGGCGCCGCGAAGAACGCCGACATGCCGTCCGCCAACAGCCCGACAATGCTGCAGGCCCGGGCGGGCGGTCAGAACGCGGCCATGGACATCGTGGACACCGCGGTGGCCGCGGGCCAGTTCAAGACGCTCGCGGCGGCGCTGCAGGCGGCGGGGCTCGTGGACGCGCTGAAGGGCCAGGGACCGTTCACGGTGTTCGCGCCGACGGACGAGGCCTTCGCCAAGCTCCCCGCCGGAACCGTGGAGACATTGCTGAAGCCGGAGAACAAGGACAGGCTGGCGGCGATCCTCAAGTACCACGTGGTCTCGGGCCTGGTCACCAGCAAGTCGATCGGTGACGTCCCGGTGGCGGCCACGCTGCAGGGCCAGCTGATCAACCCCTCCGTCGAAGGCGCTTCGGTGATGGTCAACAAGGCCAACGTCGTGAAGGCCGACATCGGCGCCACCAACGGCGTGATCCACGTCATCGACTCCGTGCTCATCCCCGAGTCCAAGACCATCCCGCAGATCGCCGTCGACGATGGTCGCTTCAAAACGCTCGTGGCGGCCCTGAAGGCCGCGGGCCTCGTCGAGACCCTGAGCGGCCCCGGTCCCTTCACGGTCTTCGCGCCCACCGATGAGGCCTTCGCGAAACTTCCCAAGCCCGTGCTGGAGGCCCTGCTGAAGCCCGAGAACAAGCCCCTCCTCACCGAGATCCTCACCTACCACGTCGTGAGCGGGCGGGTGTCGTCGGTGGACGCCGTCAAGGCCGCGACCGCCAAGACCCTCGAGGGCTCGAAGATCACCGTCAGCGGTTCGGCCGGCGCGCTCGTGGTGAACAACGCCCGGGTCATCATCGAGGACGTCGACGCCTCCAACGGCGTCGCTCACGCGATCGACACGGTGCTCATCCCCGAGGGGGCGGCGGCGAAGATCGCCAAGCTCTCGATGGCCACCCCTCAAAGCGTGATGGAACTGGCCATCAGCCGCGGCGCCCCGATGTTCAACGCCGGCAACCATGCGGCCTGCGCGGCGATCTACGAGGTCGCGCTCAACGCCGTGATGGCGATGCCCCACGCCGCGGTGTCGGCCTCGGACCGCATGACCGTGTCCTCGGCGCTCGCCGAGGGCGCTCGGACCCACGACATGGGCGACCGCGCCTGGACCTACCGCCGCGCGATGGACAAGGTGATGTCATCGGGCGACACGATGGCGACGCGCTGATCGGGCGCGGTCCGCCGCAAACCTCCTGAGAGACCCACGCTCCTCTCACCGGACGCCCGGGCGCCACCCGCCCGGGCGTCTTTGCGCTTCGGGCGAAGCAGGAAGCCCGGACTGCCAGCGCGCGGGTCGATCCGGGGCGACGTGCGCCGGAAAGCGACGGCGCTCGCTCGCGGAGGCTCGGGTTTCGCTCGTGCGCGGAAAAGCGACCCGCGCCGAGGGAGGCGGACCGGCGCGGGTCGGGCAGTGGGTATGTGGTGTGGCCGCGGGTTGCGTGGTCAATGCGGCGAAGGGCGGTTCGGGGCCCGGGGGGCCCGGGGGGCCTGGGGGGCGCGGGGGTGGCGGGGGGCGAGGGCAGAGACGGTCGGGGCCGTGGATGGCTTCGCGGCGCCGCGGTGGGGGAGGTGTCGCATGGTCATGTGGAGTGTGCGAAACAGCGGCGGTCGGGGCCAGCGTTGCGCCGCGGGATCACCCCGGGCGGGTCCGTGTATGCGGGCGTTCCGCGGGGTTGACGCCCCGATCGCGCCTTGGGCGCTCCGCCGTGGCGCGTTCTGGGACCGGCCCACGCCGGTACACTCCGCCGCATGCCGAGCGCCGCTCACATCGCGTGCTACCCGGGCTCCTTTGACCCGCCGACCTTCGGTCATCTGGACGTGGTGATGCGCGGTCGGAAGATGTTCGACCGGCTCGTCGTGGGGGTGGGCCGGAACCCGGAGAAGGACACGCTCTTCACGCAGGACGAGCGGCACGAAATGATGCGGCTGCTCGTGGACCAGCTCGTTCGGGCTTCGCCGGGCGACGCGGAGGTGGAGGTGCTGCGGTACGAGGGGCTGACGGTGGACTTCGCCAAGCGGGTGGGTGCGACGGTGCTGCTGCGGGGAATCCGGAACCTGTCGGACCTGCAGTCCGAGGTGCAGCAGGCGCTGACCAATCGCCAGGTGGCGGGCCTGGAAACGGCGTTCGTCGTCGCGGGCGAGAGCTTCGCGTACACCAGCTCGACCCTGATCCGTCAGATCGCCTCGATGGGCAACGACCTGAACGTGCTCTCGAGCATGTGCCCAACGCTGGTGATCGAGTGGCTGGCCCGGAAGAAGCGGGAGATGCCCGAGCGGTTCCGCGGCTAGGCCTTCCGGTGTAGGGTTGAGGGTGTCGGGCCACGTTCCACGGGCACCCGGCGCCGCATGTCGCGCTGCACACCCCACGCCCGATTCAACCGGCCCCCTCTCGCTCTTATGAACCACCGCATCATCAGCATCGGGGCCTTGGACCGTCATCCGTACTGGGAGGGCGACGCCGAGCTCGCCTCGCGTGAGGGCGCCGGCGCGGCCCGGCCCGGGCACTCGACGTGCGTGCTGATCGTCTCGGAATCGCTGGGGGTGGAGCGCCGGATCCTGGTCGACCCGGGCCTGCCCGGGCCGATCATCGCGTCGCGGCTGAACGAACGCTCCGGGCTCCGCCCCGAGGACATCACCCACGTGTTCCTGACGTGCTTCCGCCCAGAGGCCCGGCGCGGGCTCGAGGCGTTCGAGCACGCGGCGTGGTGGATCAGCACCGACGAGCGCGAGAGCGTCGGCGTGCCCATGGTGACCGAGCTGCGCCGCGCCTTGCACGAGGGTGAAAGCGAACTGGCGGCGGCGCTCGAGCGGGATGTCGCGCTGCTGCAACGCTGCGAGCCGGCGCCGGACACGCTGGCGGACCGCGTCGACCTGTTCCCGCTGCCGGGGGTGACCCCGGGCATGTGCGGCCTGCTGCTCGAAGACCCCCGGCACACGACGCTCATCTGCGGCGACGCCGTGCTGACCAGCGAGCATCTGGAGCGGGGCCAGGTCGCGCCGTGGTCGGCGGACCTGCAGCGGGCGAAGGAGAGTTTCGCCGAGGCGGTGGAGATCGCGGACCTCCTGGTGCCGGGCCGGGACAACCTGATGGTGAACCCGGTGAAGCGGCCGTTCTAACCGCGCGGGTTGTCCTCGGAAACCCCGCCCGTCCTCGGCTGCTGCTGAGAGCCCGGCGCATCCGCCCGCCGTGGACCAGCCCGGAACCCGGTTCGGTCCGTCCGACACGTTCCCCGCGCGGCAAGGCGGACCGGCTCGCGGCCTGCCGCTGATCACGCCCCCGGCAGGCTTTCACCCCCCAGCACGAACGCGCGCTCCGAGTACAACCGCTCCATCATCACGGCCAGGGGCTCGGCGGCGGCCAGACCCGTCCCGCAGGCGATCAGCAGGTCAACGAGCCCGTGGAAGTCGTCAACGCCGATGAACTCGTGCGCAACCCGGGCGTTCTCCACGGCGTCTTTCTCGCCAGCCTGCACGCGCTCAAGATCAGCCATGTTGTGGTAGTTGCCCAGCGGGAGGCAGACGCAGGTGGCTTCGAGCCCGTAGGCCTGGAACGCGCTGGCCTCGCACGCGCCGCCGGGCATGAGCTTGCGTTGCCACCGGTACGGCTCGGGCCCGCCCGCGCGGAGTTTCGTCAGGCCCTCGGCACACCTCGCGACCGCGGCGGTCAGCGTCGGGCTGAACGTGCTGATCCGGTCGCCCACGCGGACGATGGGGCCGGCGTGGACGGGCGAATCGTGCGGGAAACTGCGGGAGTTCTCCAGCGCGAGCACCCGGGCGTTCCTTGGGATCGTGCCGTGCTTGCACGCGGCGATCGCGCCGACGAAGCCGATCTCCTCGGCACGGGTGAACAGCAGCCGCACGTGGGCCGCCCAGGGGAGGGCGCGGAGTTCATCGAACGCCGCGAGGGCGGCCGCGACGGCGGCGAGGTCGTCGCACGCGTGCGTGTGGGCCTTGGCCCCGGCGATGTGCGCGTCGGGCAGCGCCCAGCGTCCGACGTCGCCGAGCATCAGGCCGCTGGACTCGACGGTCACGCCACCCTCGAGCTCGACAACACACTGGCGGTACGGCTCCTGCGCGCTCGTGGAAACCACCCGCCCGGGAACCGACGCATCACCGCGCTCCTCGGCAAACAGAGTGACGGCGGCATCCCGGAAGTACGGCGTAAGCACCCCCCCGCGGAAGCCCACCCCGAGGGCGCCCGGCCCGATGATCCGTTCGACGACGAAGGCGGGGTGGTCGAGGTGGGCGGTGATGAACAGCGGTGCCGCGGCGTCGGGCCGCGGCGCGTCGCGCCGCTCGACAAGAAGGTTGCCCGCGGGGTCACGCCGGAGATTCAGGTCGGGGCGCTCGCCGGTCCAACGCTCGATCCACCGGCTCACGCGGTGCTCACGCCCCGCGGCGGTGGGGACCGAGGTGAGCCCCAGCAGCCAACGCTCGTGCAGGGCGCGGCGGTCCGAGTCGAGCGGTGGCGGCGGCGGGCACCCGGCGGGCATCATGCCGGAGAGTAGCAACGCCGCGCCGCGCGGCCAAAGCAAAACGCCGCGGGGCCGCCGCGGCGTCGCATCGCTCGGGATGGGGTGCCGGTTCAGGCGGCCTTGCGGCGGGCGTAGGCCGGCGTGAAGGTGTACGACTTCGGCGCCCACGAGAAGCTGTAGTTGCCGAAGGAACTCGTGCCGGTGCGGGCACGCTTGGTCGCGGTCCGCTTGGCGCCGACGCGCTTGATCGAACGCTTGGCGGTCTTGCGAGTGGACTTCCGCGAAGTCTTGACCGACCAGGTCTTGCGGGCGCCCGACGTGCGGATGGACCTCACGCCGGCGCGGCGGGCCTTGCGGACGGTGCGCCGAGCGGTCGTCCGCTTGGCGGTCTTGCGGGCACGGGTCCACCCGGCGGTGATGCGGCGCTTCGTGGTGCTCCGCGCCGCGCGCTTCGCGGTCACGCGCCGCCGGTTGATGCGGCGCGATGTGGTGGTGCGGCGAGCGCTGGTCCGGCGGGTCTTGCGAGTCGGCATGGGATCCTCTCCAGTCTGGAGGCCGACACGACAGGCCGGCCACGTGCGAGTTCGCCCGCACGCGGCGGGCGGCCCGGCGCTCCTCCCTTCCGTGGGAGAACCTCCGCCGGGCCTGAGCGTTATCGACACCAACCCGGTGAATCATCAGTCAATCTCCGAAGTAACCTGAAGGGACCTTGCCCGGGCGGCGTCGAGAACGCACTCATCCGGGCAAGGTCACCGCGCGCAGACGTGTGGTCCGACGGACTTTGCACCGATACCCTTCGGGCTCATGCCGCTCGCTCAGGTGACAGAATGGACCCCCGATTCCTGGAAGGGCCGCCTGGCGGCCCACCAGGCGGTGTACGCCGACCGCGACGCGGTCGAGGCGGCGGTCACCAAACTGCGCGAGTTCCCGCCGTTGGTCACGAGCTTCGAGATCGAGCGGCTCAAGCGGCTCATCGCCGAAGCGCAGGAAGGCAAACGCTTCGTGCTCCAGGGCGGCGACTGCGCCGAAACGCTCGCCGACTGCCGGCCCGAGAGCATCACCGCCAAACTGAAGATCCTTCTGCAGATGTCCCTCGTGCTCGTGCACGGGCTCAAGAAGCCGGTGGTGCGGGTGGGCCGCTTCGCGGGCCAGTACGCCAAGCCGCGCTCGAGCGCGACCGAAACTAAGGACGGCGTCACGCTGCCCTCGTACTTCGGCGACCTCGTCAACGGCGCCGAGTTCACCCCCGAGGCGCGGACCGCCAACCCGCACCGCATGGTGCGCGGCTACCAGCACGCCGCCGTCACGCTGAACTTCATCCGCTCGCTCATCGACTCCGGCTTCGCGGATCTGCACCACCCGGAGTACTGGGACCTGCGGTTCATGGAGCACGCCAGCCTGCCGGAGGAGCTGCGCCGGGAGTACCAGCAGATGAGCCGCCGCCTGGCCGAGGCGCTCAGGTTCATGGAGGCGCTCGGGGACACCGCCATCGACAACCTCTCGCGGGTCGAGTTCTACACCAGCCACGAGGGGCTGAACCTGCTGTACGAATCGGCGCAGACACGCCGGGTGCCCCGCCGAGAAGGCTGGTACGACCTCACAACCCACCTGCCCTGGATCGGCGAGCGCACCCGCGCTCTCGACGGGGCGCACGTCGAGTTCTTCCGCGGCGTCTCGAACCCCGTGGGCGTGAAGGTCGGGCCTTCCACTTCGCCCGCCGATCTCCTGGCCTTGATCGACCGGCTCAACCCCACCGACGAACCGGGGCGGATGGTCCTGATCCACCGCATGGGGGCCGCGAAGATCGCCCAGACACTCCCGGCCCTCCTCCACGCCGTCAAGCACGCCCACCGACGCGTCCTGTGGATGTGCGACCCCATGCACGGCAACGGCGTGACCACCCGCCACGGCATCAAAACCCGCGACTTCAACGACATCCTCGCCGAACTCCGCCTGGCCTTCGATCTGCACGCCCGCGAGGGCACCGTGATGGGCGGCGTCCACTTCGAACTCACCGGCGAAGACGTCACCGAGTGCGTCGGCGGCGCGGCGGGCGTGACCGAGGAAGACCTCACGGCCAACTACGCCAGCCCCTGCGACCCGCGATTGAACTACCAGCAGGCCCTGGAGATGGCCTTCCTCATCGCGCGCCACGCCGGGGGATGACGGGCTCGCATCGCCCAAATCGGTCTTTGTTCGGATCGCCGCGCTGCCGTGCGTATCAGGCGGCTGTCTCTCTCCTCTGTTCAATGTCGCCACAACCCGCTCAACCAACGCGGGAACCGGCCGATGATCCGATATGGTGGGACCGAACGGGGCGGGCGAGCCGCGGGGCCGCCGCGTCCGAGAACATCACTCTGATGGAGGACCAACGATGAGCATGACATGGGTTCGCGCCCGGGCTCTGAGCCTGGGCCTGCTGGTGCTGGCGTCTTTGGTGTCGGCGGGTTCGGCGCAGGCGCGCCAGTCCGGGCCCGACGCCGTGTACGAGCGCTATGAGGCCACCGTGGAGCGCCAGATCACGGCGGCGGAAACAAAGCTCGAGCGCCAGGCCGAGCGGGCCGAGGCGAACATCGACCGCCTGATCGACCGTGAGGCGTCCGAGTCGGCCATCCTGCGCGCGATCAACTCCGCCCTCCGCGGCTTTGAGAGCACCATCCGCTCGGTCAGCACCGCGCTGCTGCGCTCCGCGAACTCCAGCAAGCGCTCGCTCGAGCGGCTGGAGGCGGCGGCTGAACGACGCGACGACACCGACACCGCCGAGGAGGCCGCGGCGTACATCGACGAGATCGAGGAGGACATCGCCAACATCATCGAGGAACGCGACGAGGTCCTGGCGTTCCTCGCCCAGTTCCGCGCCGCCATCGGCGGCTCGGACGATCCCGCCGAGGCGTTCGAGGACGATTCCGACGAACTCGCCGCCGACCTCGAGGACTTCACCAACTCACTGAACGACGACGACACGGGCGACGACGATGACGACGACGAGGACGACGACGCCGAGTGAGCCCAGGGCCTCAACAACCAGGAACGAACGCCACAACGCCGCGGATTCCCGCGGCGTTTGTCGTCTGGTGGGTCACGCCCTGTCTCGGCGCGGCGGCTACTTGTCGCCCTGCTTGCCGATCTGCCACTCTTCGAGCTCGATGGGGGCCTGGCGTCCGAAGATGGTGACCAGCACGCGGACCAGGCCCTTCTCGGGCAGCAACTCGTCCACCGTGCCCTCGTAGCCCTCGAACGGGCCCTGCTTGATCGTCACGGGCTCGCCCTTCTCGAACACCAACTTGACATTGGGGAGTTCCTCGGGCTTGCGGCTGTCGAGCAGCATCTTCTCGACTTCGTGGTTCGCGAGCTTGGTCGGGCGGCCTGTCGTGCCGACGAAATCGCCCACGCCGGTGGTCTCTTTGATGAGGAAGAACACGTCCTGGGGGATGCGTCCGTCGGGTTCGAGCTTCATCTCGACGAACACGTAGCCGGGGTAGAGCTTGGTCTCGGTGATCTTCTGCTTGCCGGCCTTGATGGTCTTGGTCTTCTCGGTGGGCACGAGGATGCGCCCGACGAGGTGCACGAGCCCCTCGATCTCGATCTTCTTCAGGAGCGTGTCGCGGACGTAGTTCTCCTTGTTCGAGGCGACGCGGAGGACGAACCAGTTCATGCCCTCCTGCGCCAAAGGGGCGCCGGGGGCGAGCACGTCGGTGCGCTCGTTGGGGGTGCCGTCAAGAACGGGGGCGGAGGTTGCGGGGTCGTTGCTCATGGGTGCGTGCCTCGTGACGACGTGCGTGTGCGATGATCCTGACCAGGCCGGCGGGCGCTCGGAACCCGTTCACCGGACGCTCCGGGACCCCCGGCGTGGAACCCGCCGGGACGGGGCCCCGCCCGCTTCGAGCCGCCCACTCCGAGACCCCGGAACCGGAGCCCGGACCCCGAACCGCGTCACATCTCGGGCCCGAGAAGCTTGATCGCCCGGAAAAACGAAGAGAACCCGAGGTCGACGAACCAGAGAATCACGGCGATGGTGATCGAGACGGTGATCACGACCCACGTCGAGCCCATCACCTCGCGCCGAGTGGACCAGTTGACCTTCTTCATCTCGCCCTCGGTGGCGATGAGGAACTCAGCGGAGTTCTGACGCTGGTAGATGAACAGGTACGTCAGGCTCAGGCCGATGAGCCCGATCACGACCGCGAACGACCAGCGGAGGACGTTCGCCGTGGACGCCTCGAACGCGAAGCGGTCCACCTGGCGGACCGCCCACACCATCCCGGCGGCGGTGAGGCCCAGGGCGGCGATCGCCGAGCAGGTCCGAGTCCAGTAGCCCTGTTCGGGCTTGTACATGCCGAGAGCCATGGGGATCCTCAAGAGCGGGCACTAGGCACTAGGCACTGGGCACTAGGCACTGGTGGAAGACAAAGACGGAGTACGCACCGGCGACTGGCTTTCACTGATGCCCAGTGCCCAGTCCCCGGTGCCTTCTGAATCAACACGCCGGGAGGGAATCGAACCCGCAACCTGCGGATT
>CAZDYM010000029.1:0-181 GCA_964509325.1 uncultured Phycisphaeraceae bacterium | reverse complement strand
CTACCGGCGTTCGGTGGGGCAGTGGGCAGTGGGCAGTGGGGATTGGGCAATGGGGTGAGATCACGTGCAAGTCGTTTCTCCCGACTGCCCACTGCCCAACAGATACTGCCCGGCCCTCCGGCTCATTTCCGCTTGATCTTATGCATGGTGTGCCGGCGGAGGCGGGGGCAGTACTTCTTCA
>CAZDYM010000028.1:0-15118 GCA_964509325.1 uncultured Phycisphaeraceae bacterium | reverse complement strand
CGGTCCGGGGGGTGGGCCGGGGGTTGCGCCGGGGGGCGGGCTGAGAGGCGGGGGGTGGGACAAGCCGGCGCTGCGGGTGTTCACGACGACGCTGTGGGAGTACCCGAGCCAGCACTACGGGCCGGCGGGGACGCTGCAGGGCGACCCGAACTACGTTGGCGCGACGCCGAGCTGGATCATCTGGCAGCTGCTGCGGCGGTACACGCGAGAGAAGGACCTGGTGATCGACCCGATGTGCGGGAGCGGGACGACGCTGGACGTGGCGCGGGACCTGAACCGGCGTGCGCTGGGATACGACCTGAAACCGACGCGGCCGGACATCTTCAGGGCCGATGCGCGGAAACTGCCGCTGGAGGACGGCAAGGCGGACTTTGTGTTCGTCGATCCGCCGTACTCAACGCATGTGGACTACTCGGACGACCCGCGGTGCATCGGGAAGTTGTCGGCGGGGGGAGAGGACGGCGGCGCGGCGTACTACACGGCGATGGAGAAGGTGATCCTGGAGATGCACCGGGTGCTGCGCCCGCGCGGGCACGCGGGGCTGTACGTGAGTGATTCGTTCGAGAAGTCGCTGGCGAAGGGTGATCGCAGCGGGTTCATGCCGATCGGCTTCGAGTTGTTCGCGCTGCTGCGGAAGAGATTCGAGCCGGTGGACATCGTGTGCGTGGTTCGGCGGAACGAGAAGCTGGGGCGCGGGAACTGGCACAAGGCGGCGGAGGAGGGGAACTTCTTTCTTCGCGGGTTCAACTACTTGTTCATCGTGAGGAAGGCCGCGGGGGCTCGGAAGTAGGCCCGCGGGAGTGGGGAGTGGGGAGTGGGGAGTAGGGAGTGGGGAGTGCGGGGTGTGGGCGGTCGGGGCGTACGATTGATCGGTGTTGGTGTCGTTCCGCTACGGAGCAAGCCCATGGTGAACGTGTCGGCGCGCGTGCTGGTGGTCGCCCTGATCGCGGGGCTGCTCGCGTTCGGTTCCGGGGCCGCGTGGGCGAAGCCGGCGGTGTTCGAGAACGTCTCGATGGAGGCCGCCACCAAGCGGGGGCGTGAGGAGAACAAACTGGTCGTGATCGACGCGATGGCGGAGTGGTGCGGGCCGTGCAAGCAGATGGACCGGACGACGTGGGTGAACGCCTCGGTGGTGGAGTGGATGAAGGCGAACTGCATCGCGGTCCAGCTCGACGTGGACAAGGACCCGCAAGGGGCGCGGAGGCTTGGGGTGCGGGCGATGCCGACGGTCGTGGTGTTCGCCAACGGCAAGGAGGTGGACCGCAGGGTGGGTGGGCTGAACGCCAAGCAGATGCTCGACTGGCTGAAGTCCGTCCATCAGCGGGCGGGTCTTGAGCGGAAGGTTGACGCCCAGGGCGGTGACGAGAAGCAGAAGCGCGAGCAGCGCGCCGACGCGAAATCGTCGGCGGACCGTGAGCGCCTGGGAGCGGCGCGGGCGCTGGCGGAACGGGGCGATCTCGACGGCGCGGCCGGGGCGTACGTGGAGGTGTGGCGCTCGATCAGCACGGCGTCGATCCCGGACGCGGCGCTGATGGGCGAGGCGTCGGCTGACATGAAGGCGCTGGTGAAGCGGCACGCGCCGGCCGCCGCGGTGTTCGCGGGCCTGCGCGACGCGGTGGCCCCGCCGGCGAAGACCCCGCTGATGGTGATGCCGGGCGATCTGGCGAGTTGGGCGGCGTTGAACGAGGTGCTGGGGGAATCATCCAAGACGATCGCGTGGTACGACCAGGCCAGGAGCAACCCGGGCTCGAGGTCGGCGATCCTGCGGATCGAGGGGTCGCTCGGGCCGGCGCTGGTGGCCGAGGCGCGGTGGGCGGACGTGATGCGGGTGGTGCGGCTGGCGCTGTCGGAAGACAAGGCGCGACGCGAGCACGTGGCGTGGCTGGAGGCCGCCGCCGAGGCGGGCGCGGGGGATGACGCGCTCCTGAGGGAAACGCGGCTGAAGGCGAAGGGCTGAAGCCGCCCGCGTGGAGGTCGCGGCCCGCGATTGACCGACCGCTCTGACGTCGGAAAGGGGGCAGTGTTCGCCTGCAATCGGGATGCCACCCGGCGGGGCGACGAGCGGCTGCGCTGGGCGGTGGTTCGGCGACCGCCCGCGATTGAGAAGTCCCGTGGAAGCGGTCCTGGTGTGTGAGATTTGCGCGCGCGAGGCGGCGTGGTGGTTGCAACTTGGGGGCTCAAGGGCATGATGGATCAGGTCGGGATCGGAGAACCACTCGCGTCTTGTCTTGATCCTGGAGGTGCGTCGTGAGGACTCTGGCTCTGCTTCGGAAGACGGTGGCGGCGGCGGTCGTCGCGTGCGTGAGCGGCGCGGCGTTCGGGCAGCAGTACAGCGTGGTGCTGATCAACGGCGCGAACGCCGGCGAGACAACGGTCGCGTACAGCGTCAACTCGTTCGGCGCGGTGGCGGCCACGGTGCCCGGGCAGAGCCGGGCGGGGCTGTGGTCGGCGGGGTTCATGTCGATTCTCCAGCCGTTGTCCGGTGATTCGCTCAGCGCGGCGAACGGGATCAACGATTCCTTGCTGGTGGTCGGCACGAGCGCGGGCTCGTTCATCGGTTTCCCGGTGAAGTGGACGCCGGCGACGGGGTTGCCGATCGAGCTCCCGAACCTTGGGCCGCGGGCGGGTGGCGCGGCGGACGTGAACAACCAGGGTGACATCGTGGGCGAGGCGTCCGAGTCGACGCCCTCCGGCAACCAGCCGCGGGCCGTGATGTGGCCCGCGGGCGGCGGGGTGCAGAACCTGGGCGTGCTTCCGGGCTCGACGGAGAGCCATGCCACGGGCGTGAACAATCTCGGCGCGGTGTGCGGGGATTCGAGCCGCGGCTCGGTCCTGACATCGCGGGCGTTCTACCGGGCGCCGGGGAACGGTTCGCCGCTGGTGGACATCGGGAACCTGGGGTCCGGTTGGGCGCTGGCGGCGGACATCAACGACTTCGGGGAGATCGTGGGATGGTCGCGCGGGCCGGCGGGCGCAAGCGTCGAGCCGTTCCGCTGGCGCCTGGCGACCGGAACCATGACGGCGCTGGGGACGCTGCGCGGCGAGGCCGCGTATGCGAAGGGGACGAACAACCGCGGGCAGGTGGCGGGCTATGACACGCGTAGCGGCCCGGGCGGCGGTGACCGTGCGTTCCTGGTGACGCCGGGGCAAGGCATGGTCGATCTGAACCTTCAGATCGGGGCCGGGACGGGCTGGGTGCTGCAGCGTGCGTACGGGTTGAACAACGCCGGGCATGTGGCGGGCGTCGGGGTTTTCAACGGTCAGACGCGTGGCTTCCTGCTGGTGCCCGGGCCGGACTACGTGGTGCCCGGGTGCTTCGCGGACCTGAACCGCGACGAGATGGTGAACGTGGCGGACCTGACGATTCTGCTCGGGACGATCGGTCAGAGCGTGACTCCGGGGGCGGGCGCTGACGTCACGGGCGACGCGGTGGTGAACGTGAACGACCTGCTGGTGCTGCTGGGCGCGCTTGGGGGCGTGTGCCGGTAGCGGAGCGACGGCGCCCACGTACGTAAGGACCGAGCCGGCGCGGGCGATGGTGCCGTCGGGTCTTTGGTTCGCCCGCGCGACGATCTACACCGCCTGCCCCAGTCGGCCCGAGTCGCCCGTCGTCTTGTGCCCGGCGTCGCGGAGGGTTCGCTCGCGGCGGGCGAGTTCCAGGTCGGCGTCGGCCATCATCCGGGCCAGGGCCTCGATGCCCACCGTCGGCGCCCAGCCCAGGTTCCGGCGCGCCTTGGAGGCGTCGCCCTGCAGGGTCTCGACCTCGGCGGGACGGAAGTACCGCGGGTCGATCTCGACGTGCTTTTTCCAGTCGATCCCGACGTGGTCGAAGACCATCTCCATGAACTGGCGGACGGAGATGGACACCCCGGTGGCGATGACGTAATCGTCGGGCTTGTCCTGCTGGAGCATGAGCCACATGGCGCGGACGTAGTCGCCGGCGAAGCCCCAGTCGCGCTTGGCGTCGAGGTTGCCGAGGTAGACCTTGTCCTGCAGGCCGAGTTTGATGCGACCGGCGGCGCGGGTGATCTTGCGGGTGACGAAGGTTTCGCCGCGGCGCGGGGACTCGTGGTTGAACAGGATGCCGCAACTGGCGTGCATGGCGTAGGCCACGCGGTAGTTCACCGTCATGTCGTGGGCGAAGACCTTGGCGGCGGCGTAGGGCGAGCGCGGGCGGAAGGGCGTGGTTTCCTTCTGCGGCGTCTCGACGACGGCGCCGAACTGCTCCGAACTGCTGGCCTGGTAGTAGCGAACGGGGTTGGCGCTGCCGCGGCCGGCCTGGGCCTGGTAGGTGCGGACGGCTTCGAGCACCTTCAGCGCGCCCATGGCGACGGTCTCGGCGGTGTAGATCGGCATGTCGAACGAGACGCGGACGTGGCTCTGGGCGGCGAGGTTGTAGACCTCGTCGGGCTGGACGCGCTGGAGGATGGCCGAGAGCGAGGCGGCCTCGGTGATGTCGCCGTAGTGCAGGATGAGCCGCCGATCGGTCTCGTGCGGGTCCTGGTACATGTGCTCGAGTCGTCCGGTGTTGAAAGAGGAGGACCGGCGGATGATCCCGTGGACCTCGTAGCCCTTCTCGCGGAGGAACTCGGCGAGATACGAGCCGTCCTGCCCGGTGACGCCGGTGATGAGGGCGCGGCGTCGGGCGGGGGGTGGCGCGCTCCGCGTGGGCGCGGTGGCGGTGAACGTCGGGGGTTGGTCGATGCGGTGGGGCACGGAGGGCGACGGAAAGCAGAGAGCGATGAACGACCAGCGAAGGTCTGGAAGGGGCAGGGCGGCGTGCGCGGAGCGGGGAGCCCCGAACGCGGAAACGGGTGGAAGCGACGCTGCGGGTCGGGGTTTGTGGGGGTTGCCTGTGCCCGCGTGAAGTGTTGGTGAGGTTGGGCTCGGATCGGGTGTTGGATTGGTCGATGGAAGGGAACGCGGTGGGCCAGCCGCTACACTATCGGCCCACTTTTCCGCTTCGTGCAACGTTGAGGGCCGTCGGCGGGTCCGAATGCGTGCCGGCGGGGGAGTGCCGTGGTGAGTCTAAGCCCATCGCCGGCTTTGGTTTACGACTCTGTGCGAGCAGGGCGCCCAGGCCCCCGATTTCGCCGATCCTGCGCCGGTTTGTGTGCTTCGCCGACCGCTTCGACCCGCAACCTTCAACCAGAGAGACGCCGTGTCTGTCACCAAGCGCATCCTGATCACCGGCGGGGCCGGGTTCCTCGGCTCGCACCTGTGCGAGCGGCTCGTCGGCGACGGGCACGATGTGATCTGTCTGGACAACCTGTTCACGAGCCAGAAGAGCAACGTCGAGCACCTGCTGGGAAAAAAGAACTTCGAGTTCATCCGGCACGACGTGACCGAGCCCATCTTTCTTGAGGTGGACGAGATCTACAACTTCGCGTGCCCCGCCGCCCCGGGCCATTACCAGTACAACCCCATCAAGACGATGAAGACGTCGGTGATGGGGGCGATCAACATGCTGGGGATGGCCAAGAGGTGCCGGGCCAAGATTCTGCAGGCCTCGACGAGCGAGGTCTACGGCGACCCCGAGGTTCACCCGCAGCCCGAGAGTTACCGCGGGAGCGTGAACACGCTGGGGCCGCGGGCGTGCTATGACGAGGGCAAGCGGGCCGCCGAGACGCTGTTCATGGACTACCACCGGATGAACAAGGTGAACATCCGGATGGTGCGGATCTTCAACACCTACGGCCCGCGGATGCACCCGTACGACGGGCGCGTGGTCTCGAACTTCATCCGCCAGGCGCTCAAGGGGGAGCCCATCACGCTGTACGGCGACGGCTCACAGACCCGCTCGTTCTGCTACCGCGACGACCTGTGCGAGGCCATCATCCGGATGATGAACGGCCCGGACTCGTTTGTCGGGCCGGTGAACATCGGCAACCCCGGCGAGTTCACGATCAAGCAGCTCGCCGAGCTGGTCATCGAACTCACCGGGAGCAAGAGCCAGTTGGTCTACAAGCCGCTGCCGGCGGACGATCCGCTGCAGCGGCAGCCCGACATCACCCTGGCCCGCAAGCACCTGAACAACTGGGAACCCAAGGTGCCGCTGCGGGAAGGCCTGAAGAAGACGATCGAGTGGTTCCGCTCGATCGACATGTCGACATACCGAGCGCCGACGCCGAACTACTAGAAGCGAGGCATCTCGAAGCGAGGCATCGGGCACTGGGCATCAGGCATCAGGTCCGATCCGTCCGCCTCAAACCGCACTGCTCTTTTCCCGATTCCCCACCCCCGACTCCCCACTCCCGAGGTTCTGCATGCGTCTCACCATGGTCGGCACCGGATACGTCGGACTCGTCACCGGCGTCTGCTTCTCCAACACCGGCAACGACGTCGTCTGCCTCGACGTCGATCAACGCAAGATCGACACGCTGAAGTCCGGCGGGTGCCCCATCTACGAGCCCGGCCTCACCGAGCTCATGGAGAAGAACGTGAAGGCCGGACGCCTCTCGTTCACGACCGACCCGGAGAAGGCGTACAGGGACGCCCAGATGATCTTCATCTGTGTCGGCACCCCCACCGGGGCCAACGGCGACACCGACATGAAGTATGTCTGGTCCGCCGCCGACGACATCGCGAAGGTCATCAAGGCCCTCGGGCCCAACCAGGAACCGAAGGTTGTTGTCGTCAAGTCGACCGTCCCCGTGGGCACTTCGCTCGAAGTGCAGAATCGGATCAAGGCGGTCGTCGGGGACATCCCCTTCGGCATCGCCAACAACCCCGAGTTCCTCAAGGAAGGCGCCGCCATCAACGACTTCAACAAGCCCGACCGCGTGGTCTGCGGCGTGGGCGACGAGCGCACCGGCGCGCTGATGCGCGAGCTGTACGACCCGTTCGTTCGCCAGGGCCACCCCATCTACGTGATGGACATCCTGTCCAGCGAGATGGTGAAGTACGCCAGCAACAACTTCCTGGCCACCAAGATCAGTTTCATCAACGAGATGGCGAACCTGTGCGAGGCGTACGGCGCGAACATCACCGCCGTGCGCGAGGGCATGTGCGCCGACAAGCGCATCGGCAACCAGTTCCTGTACCCGGGCCTGGGCTACGGCGGGTCGTGCTTCCCCAAGGACACGCTGGCGTGCATCAGCATGGGCAAGAAGTCCGGCGTGGCCACGCAGCTGTCGCAGGCCGTGCACGACGTGAACCAGCGGCAGCGCGAGCTGTTCTTCAAGAAGATCACCAAGCACTTCGAGAAGTCGGGCGGGCTGAAGGGCCGGACGCTGGCGTTCTGGGGCCTGGCGTTCAAGCCGCAGACCGACGACATCCGCGAGGCCCCGGCCCTGACGATCATGGAGATGGCCCGCGAAGCCGGCGCGGCGTGCCGCGGGTTCGACCCCGTCGCCGCCGACAACGTGAAGCGCGAGCACCCCGGCAAGTACGAGATCGTCCCGAGCCTGTACGACACGCTGAAGGGCGCCGACGCGCTGGTGATCTCGACCGACTGGGACGAGTTCAAGGCCCCGGACTTCACGAAGATGAAGAGCCTGATGAAGTCGCCGGTGATCTTCGACGGGCGGAACCTCTACAAGCGCGAGCAGATCGAGCGGGCGGGTTTCTCGTACTACTCGGTGGGGCGTGCGCCGGTTCTGACGGGGTGAGGCGCCCGGTTGTTGCGGCCCATATCCGGCGGAGCAACTCAGCCCTGCGAGAGCGCGGGCTTGCTCACGAGATCGCGCGCGGGTCCCGCCCCTCTTCGATCGCCCGGATCTTGGCCAGCCGCCGCTCGTGCCGTCCGCCGGCGAACGGGGTCTTGAGCCACTGATCGATCACCTGCTCCATGAGGCGGAGGCCAAGCAGGTCGGCGGAGAGGCAGATCACGTTGGCGTCGTTGCTGCTGCGGCTGATCTCGGCGGTGATTTCGTCGTGGACGTTGGCGGCGCGGATGCCGGGGATCTTGTTGACGGCCATGCACATGCCCACGCCGGTGCCGCAGATGAGTACGGCGGTTTCGGCTTCGTGCTTCGCCACGAGCTGGCCGACGATGTAGGCCGGCTCGGGGTAGTCGCAGGCCTCGCCGGGGGGGGGCATGTGGAGCGCCACGACCTCGTGCCCGAGCTTCTTGAGGCGTTCGGCGATCTTGGCGGCGGCTTCGGCCCCGCGGTGGTCGGCTCCGATGGCGATCTTCATCTGGGCTCCAAGGGCATTCGCCGCGGAGAGGCGGAGCACGCGGCGAAAGGCTGAGAAACAGGTTGGGACCGGCGGCGACCCACGGTCACGCGAGTGTAGGTGCCGGCGCCGACGCCGGGGCCCGCGGCGAGAGGGCTACTTCGGGCGCCCCATACCCTATGCCCGAGTCCCCGTGCCCCCCTCCCCTGAGGACCCCGTGCCCGTTTACCTGGACAACAACGCGACCACGCAGCCGCTGCCCGAGGTGGCGGAGGCGGTGGGCGCGTGCCTGCGGCAGACGTGGGCGAACCCGTCGTCGGTCCACCGGGCCGGTCAGGCGGCTCGGCACGCGGTGGAACTGGCGCGGGCGTCGGTGGCGCGGTTGATCGGGGCGGCGCCCGGCGAGGTGGTGTTCACCTCCGGGGCGACCGAGTCGATCAACCTGGCGATCCGCGGGGTGGTCGCGTCCGCCGGAAAAGGGAACGGCGGGTCGTCGGGCAGGGCGGTGGTGGTGACGACGCCGATCGAGCACGAGGCGGTGCGTGAACTGCTCGGCGAGCTGTCACGCCGGGGCCTGGTGGAGGTTCGGACCGCGCCGGTGGGGCGGTCGGGCGCGGTGGAGCCCGAGGCGATCGCGTCGATGATGGACGGCGGCGTCGCGCTGGTGAACGTGATGTGGGTGAACAACGAGACGGGCGTGATCCAACCTGTGGAGGAAGTTGGGTCGATCTGCCGCGAACACGGCGCGATCTTTCACGTTGACGGGACGCAGGCGGTGGGGAAGATGCCGGTGGATGTGGCGTGCGGCGGCGCGGGCGGGATGCCGGTGTGCGACCTGATGTCGATCTCGGCGCACAAGTTCCACGGGCCCAAGGGGGTGGGGGCGTTGTGGGTTCGGCGCGGGGTGAGGTTGATGCCGCAGATGCCCGGGGTGCAGGAGCGGGAGCGGCGCGGGGGGACGGAGAACGTGCCGGCCATCGTGGGGATGGGGGTGGCATCGGACGCGGCGGCGGAATGGCTGGGAAAGCCCGAAAACTCGGCCAAAACCGCGGCGTTGCGCGACCGCTTCGAGGCGGGAGTGCTGGCCCGCGTGCCGGGCGCGCGGGTGAACGCGCGGGGCGAGAGCGCCCGAGGGGTCGGCGTGATGGGGCGCGTCGTCAACACCACCAACATCGCCTTCCCGAAACTGGAGGCCGAGGCGCTGCTGCTGCTGCTCAGCGAGCGCGGGGTGTTCGCGAGCGCGGGGGCGGCGTGCAGCAGCGGGTCGCTCGACCCTTCGCCGGTGCTTCTGGCGATGGGGATCCCCGCGGAAGAGGCCCACGGATCGCTGCGTTTCAGCCTGTCGCGACTGACGACCGAGGGCGAGATCGACGAGGCGCTGGAGGTGATCCCGGCGTGCGTGGAGAGGCTCCGCGCCAGCGCGTCGAGCGTGCGGTGATGGGCGCGGAGCAGCGCCGCGCGGCGCGGCGGCGCACCACAATCGGTGCCACTGTTTGGAAAAAAGCGCTCAACCCCTTGACCGGTCCTCACCGATAGAGGTAGAGTCTCGTCGTTGTGACGATCTGTTGGCGCTGATCCGAGTCACACGTTCCTCCAAGCTCCGAACCTTTCAGGAGGCTCCCATGGCCAAGAAGACCGCGAAGAAAGCCAAGAAGAAGACCGCCAAGAAATCCAAGAAGAAGGCTTCCAAGAAGTAAACCTCTCTCCTCGGATTGGCGGCTTCCGCAGGCACCGGGGGGATGACGCGAGAGCGTCGAGTCTCGGAAGTCAGAAGTGAATCCAGTCGTTTCGTATCGATTCGATTGTCTGAAATCAATGGGGCTATCTGTGGCCCCGACAGCGCCAAACAACGAACAGGGCGAGCCCGATGGGCTCGCCCGATTCGTTTTTGGCGGAAGGCATCGAGACTTCGAGGCATCGAGGGATCGAGGCTGGAAGCGCGGCGAGAACGGGGGATGCCGGTGCTCGGACGCCGTGTGCCGCTGCCCGGTGGCCGCCGGCCTAGTCCACGACCCTGAGCCCCGGCAGCGGGTTGCCGTGCTCGTCCTCGATGAACGCGCCGAAGCCCCAGGCGCCCTTCATCTGGCTGATCTTCAGCAGGATTTCGTTCCTCCCGGCCTTGAGGGCGATGGGGAACCGGTCGTCCTTGGCGTTGTAGCCTCGCTGCACGTCCTTGCGGAAGAACTCCTGGCCGTTGACCCACACCGCCGCGCCGTCGTCCGACCCCAGGGCCATCACGGCCTTGGTCGCGACGGGGCACTCGACCCAGGTGACGGCATAGGCCAGGGCGTCGTCGTGGTGCGCGCCGAAGGCTGTGTGCAGGTCGACGAACAGTTCCTTGCAGGGGTCGTCGTTGGGGTCGAGGCGGCGCGAGATCTTCTTCCACCGGATCGGCCCGACGACGCTCTCGATGGTGCTGGGGTGGGCGGCGTTGAGATCGACGGGCTTGGTTTCGTCGATTGGCGCGAGCGAGAGGGCTCGCTCCCCGGCCTGGGAGGCGTCGAAGGGCCCCAGGACGTGCCACTGGTTGATCGAGGGGCAGAACGACCGGGTGGAGGCCATGGTAATGCGGGTGCCGCGGGCCTCGATGGTGACGCGGGTGGCGAGCTCGCCCGCCCCGGGGACGTTCGAGGAGGCCAGGACCGCGGACGCCGTGAGCCCCTTCCCCATGGCCAGTTTGGCGGGAGGTGATGAGTGGGCGGTGAGGCTCCAGGCGCCGGCGGGATTCGACTCGAAGGCGACGTGGACGTGGGCGTCGTCGGCGTGGTCGAATCGCGGGGCGAAGGCGACGCGTGCCTCGACGCCGATCCTGCCCGCGCCGAGCCCCTTGACGCCGATATCGCATGAGAGCCCGAGCAGGCGGGCCTGGGCGCGCTGCTTGAGTTCCGCCGGGGCGGGTCCGGCGGCGATGTCGTCGATGAGCGTCCACCAGTCGCGCTGGAGGGCGGCGGCGCGGGACATCGCGGAGGCAGGGTCGGAGGCGAGCTCGGCGCGGAGGGCGGCGGCGGCGCGGAGCGACTCCGGGGCGGCGGGGCCCAGCAGCGCGAGCACGTCGTCGATCAGGATCAACTGACCGATGAGCCCGCGTCGGATCGGGGCGTCGTCCTGCTTCGAGAGCGCGACGTCGATCACGACCGCCCGCGAGACCGGGAGTTTGGGCGTGCGGACGTGCAGCGTGGCCGCCCGAGCGTCGTACCACCAGCCCGGTTCGTCGTCGGCGCGGGGGTCGCGTCGCTCGTTGAGTTCCGCTCCCTGGACCAGGACCAGACCGCGCCACGGGGGCAGCGTGAAGGGCAGGCGGAGTTCGTACGCGCGTTCCTGGGGCATGCCCTCGTAGGCGCCCTCGGCGGGGCTGATCTCCACGCTCCGCATCCAACCGAGGGCTCCCGAGCGGAGGGTGTGGCTCACCTTTGTCACGCTGAACTCGCCGCGTTCGTACCCGCTGGTGATCCCGTCGTCTTCGTAGACGCGCCCGGAACCCGAGCGGGCCCCGTTCGGTCCGGCGTCGTAGATCGTCAGGATGAGCGGGTCGACCGGCTTTTCGCCGGTGCGGCGCATCCTGGGCTGCATGGGGATCACCGCGCCGCTGCGGGCGAAGACGGGGATGTCGCGGAGGGCGTAACTGAGGCGGGTGGTGGTGCCCCCGCCGGCCCGATCGTCGGGCGGTGCCCCGTGGCTTTCGGCGTGGACCTTCCCGGTCGCCCAATCGGTCCAACCGCCGTCGACCGGGGGGAACCAGACGTCGGCGCTGGCCACGCCGCTGACGTCGTTCGCCGGTGAGACGACCGGGGCGACCATGAGGTCGTCGCCGAACATGTACTGGTCGTGGTTCTGATAGGCGTTGTCGAGCGTGGGCCAGTGGTAGTAGAGGGGCCGGCAGAGCCCCATGCCGGTGTCGTAGGCGTGCCGGCAGGCGGTGTAGATGTAGGGGATGAGGGCGTAGCGAAGGTGGAAGGCCTCGCGGCAGACGCGGAACACGTGGTCCGGGAAGGCCCAGATGCGCCGCTCGGCGTCGGGGCGCTTGCCGCAGTGGGTGCGGAGGATGGGGCTGAACACGCCGAACTGGATCCATCGGGCGTAGAGCTCGGGCTCGACGGGCCCGGGCTGGTGCCCGCCGATGTCGTGCGACCAGTAGGCGTAGCCGACGTTCGAGGCGGTGGCGGTGAAGGAGGGCTGGAAGGCGAGGGATTCCCAGTTGTTGTAGGTATCGCCGGAGAACCCGATCTGGTACCGGTGGTTCCCCAGGCCGCCCCAGCGGGAGAAGATGAGGGGGCGTTTGTCCCCATAGGAGCCGGGCGTTGGAGGGGTGGGCTTCCAGCCGGGCTGGGTCCAGGCGGTTCCGGGGAGAGAAAGCCCCTGGTTGCTGCGGCGTTCGAAGTCGGTCCAGTGCAGATAGTTCAGCCAGAAGAGCGGGTCGAGCCCGGCGATCTTGGTGTTGGTTCCTTGCTGCCAGTCCATCCACCAGAAGTCGACGCCCCTGTCCTCCTCGGGGTGGTGCAGCAGGGCGAAGTAGTTCTCGACGTACCTCCGGTCGGTGCAGTCGAAGGGGATGCGGTAACAGGTCTTGTCGGTGATGCCCATGGCGGCCTTGAAGGCCGGGAACTGGGCCTCGTGCTTGCCCACGCCGTCGGCGGGGTGCAGGTTGAGCGTGACGAAGAGGCGGTTGTCCTTGCACCACTTCAGGAACGCGGCGGGATCGGGGAAGTAGTCCTTGTTCCAGGTGTAGCCGGTCCAGCCGTCGAGGTGCCAGTCCATGTCGATGACCAGCACGTCCAGGGGCACGTCGTGCTCATCGAACTGGCGGACGATGCCCTTGAGTTCGTCGTCGGTGTAGGCCCAGTAGCGGCTCCACCACGATCCCAGGGCGTACTTGGGCGGCAGCGGGATCTTGCCCGCGACCTTGGTGAAGTCGTTGAGCATCCCGCGGTAGTCGTCGCCGTAGGCGAAGAAGTACCAATCGATGGCCTCTGGGTGCCGACGCGGCGTTGCCCAGGGCCAGTCGGTGCCCGAAGTGTCGAAGAGAAGGGTCTTTGAGTCGTCGATCCACGTCCAGCCGTCGCGGGTCAGGAGTCCGTCGTCGAGTTCGCAGGCGCCGGAGACGCCGTCGAGGGTGCGGACCGTGCCTTTGAGGTTGCGGCTCGGGCGGGTGCCCGGCGTCCACTCGACGAGGGCGGCGTCGGGGTTCCCCACCTGACCGGGCCGGCGGATGATGATCTTGTCGATGGCGAACTGCTTGCTGCCGCTCGCGGGGTAGAACACCGAGAACGTGCCGTTGGTGCATCCGACGGTCCCGCCCATTTCCATGCCGTCGAGGTTGGCGGGGGGGAGGTTGCGGTTGACGAAGGCGAACGAGGCGCGGTCCTCGAAGCGTCCGTCAGGGGACCACTCGACGCGCAGGATTCGATCGGTGAGAAAGGTCAGGCGGGTGTTGCCGCCGGGGATGACGTGGACCGACTCGGGGTTGGCGACGGGGTTGAAACGTTGACCTCGGCGCGGGACGCCGGCGGCCGGGCCCTCGGCCGTGAGGGGGCTGGGCTGATGGGCTGGGGTGGTGGGCTGTCCGGCTGAGTTGGGCGTGAAGTTGGGCATCAGGCTACCGAGGAACGGAAGGAGGGTGAACCAAGCGGCGCGCGCGGCACCCCTCGGTCGTGCGCGGGGGCGCGGGAGGGGGTACGGATGGGGGCACGGGTGAGGGCACGAGTGGGGGCACGAGTGGCGACTCGGGGATGCCGGTGCGGTCCCGATCATGGGAGGGGAGATCGTAGCGGGATGGGAGCGTTTAGTAAACCGTTTTACAATGGGCCGAAACGCGAGGTTTCGCGGCGCGCGCTCGGCCCGTCCGGCCCGGCCCGATGTCTCTCGTGGTGGTTGATGATCGTTCACGGTTGCTTTACCGTCGGGTCAAGGTCCTGTCCGCGCGCTCCGGCACGACCCCGACCGACACCGAAAGGGACCAGCATGGCCGCTCCTTCCTCCGGCGACTCGAACTCCACCGCCCCCTCCGCCGGTTTCGCGGCGGGCATCCCCCAACTGCCGGAGGACGCGACGCCGGAGCAGAAGGACCTGCACTGGTACAAGCACGTGTACCAGGGGGATCGGATGCCGCAGCTCACGTGGCGGGCGGTGTTCATGGGGGGGTTCCTGGGGATGGCGATGTCGGCGGCCAACCTGTACACGACGCTGAGCATCGGCTGGGCGTTCGGGATCGCGATCACGGCGTGCGTGCTGTCGTTCGTGATCTGGAACTTCGTGCGGTTCACCTCGGGCGGCAGGCTGTCGCAGATGTCGATTCTGGAGAACGCCTGCATGGCGTCGACGGCGTCGGCGGCGGGGTACTCGACGGGCTCGACCATCGCCACCATGTTCGGCGCGCTGGTGCTGCTGGAGCCCATCCCCGAGGGCAAGACGGCGGCGGACATCGCGACCATCGACGTGACGCCCTGGTGGGTGGTGGTGGTCTTCACGCTGTGCACGGGGCTCATGGGCGTGTTCCTGGCGATCCCGATGAAGCGTCAGATGATCAACCACGAGCGGCTGCCGTTCCCTTCCGGCACGGCGGCGGCGGAGACGCTGCGGAGCCTGTACAGCCAGAGCAAGGAGGCGGTGCGGAAGGCGTACGCGCTCGTGATCGCGCTGGGGGCCGGGCTGCTCATCGGGTTCCTGCGGGCGGGGGACGACATCGTGAACGCCATCCCGTGGGTCAGGACGTTCTTCGGGTGGTTCAACGGCAAGGTGCGGATCCCCGGGCACATCGACATGCCCCTGCTCAACGGGCTGTACCCGGGGAACCGGTTCCCGCACGGGTTCGCGTTCGAGCCCTCGGCGCTGCTGATCGCGGCGGGGATGATCGTGGGGCTGCGGATCAGCCTGTCGCTGGTGATCAGTTCGCTGCTGCTGTACGCGCTGGTGGCGCCGTGGCTGGTGCAGGCGGACGCGGCGGTGATCGCGCAGGCGGGGCAGGCGGCGCTGGACGCGGCGCTGTCGGCGGGCGCGAGCAAGG
>CAZDYM010000027.1:0-15217 GCA_964509325.1 uncultured Phycisphaeraceae bacterium | reverse complement strand
CGGCCGCGCCTCGGCCGCCGGCGCGTCGCCCGCGCCGCCGCCCTCCCGTGCCGCCTCGATGAACACGTCCATCTGCTGGCCGACGTACACCGGCAGGTCCTTGGGGTCGAACGCGTACAGCACCTGGAGCACCCGCGTGTCCACCCGCTCGGTGCTCTCACCCGTCAGGCTCCGCTTGGGCACGACGTACGGCTCGACTCGAACGAAGGTCAGGCCCGTCGAGATCGACGTGTTCCCGCGCACGTACGCCGTCGCCGCGGCGGACGTCTTCAGCCTCCACGCGTCGTTCTCGTCGATGTCCACTCGCACGTGGAGCACGTCGGTGTTCCCGAAAAGGATCAGCGGCGTGGAGAGCGCCCCCGCCGGGGCGAACTCCCCAACCCGCACGTTGCACTGCAGCACCTTGCCGTCCACCGGGGCCCGGACCGTCAGACGCTCCAGGTCCGTCTTGACCTGCTCGACCTGCGCCGCGGCGGCGTCGATCGCCGCCTGCGCGATCGCCACGTCCGGCGCCCACGCGCCCGCCTTCAGCAGCCGCAGCGACGCCTCCGCCTCACGGAGCCGCGCCTCCGCGATGGGCACCGCGAAGCGCCTGCGGCTCATGTCGTCCCGGCTGACCGCGCGCGGGTCCTCCACCGATTCCATGATCCGCAGCTGCTCCTTCATGTCCTCAAGGAACGCCTTCACCTCCTGCACCCGCGCCTCCGCCGGCGGAACATCCTCCTCCCGCGGCAGCATCTTCAGCCTCTCAAGCGAAGCCCGCGCCGAGGCCAGCGCCGCCTCACGCGACGCCAGTTCCGCCTTCAACTGCCGCTCGTCGACCGTGAACAGCGGGTCGCCCGCCTTGACCCGGTCCCCCGCCTTGACGTATACCCGCGACACCACCCCGGGGATGTGCGCCCCGATCGCGATGTTCTGCGTGCTCGCCTCGACGAGCCCCGCGCCGGCGATCCGCTCGACGTACGGCGGGCTCGCCGGCTGCGACACCGGCTGCGCGGGCGTGATCGGCCGGTTCTGCTTCGCCACCGTGTACGCCGCCAAGCACACGCCCGCCACCGCCAACGTCGGGATCACGATGCTCCTGAAAAACATGGGTCTTCCTTTCATGGCGTCGCCGCGGCATCGCGGAGAACGCGGGGGCAATCAGTCTTGAGTCCTGAGGCTTGAATCGTGTATCTCGGAAGGCGGGCATCACCATGCAGGCCGCCGAGCGCCGCTCCGTCCTTTCGCCATCTCGTCACGCCGGGGGCGCCGCTTGGTTCCCGCGGCACCGCTGCTCACAAATCCGCCACGTCCCGCACCACCCGCTCCACGCGGCCATCGTCCATCCGCGCGATCCGGTCCGCGAAGCCGAAGATGCGTGAATCGTGCGTCACGATCACCAGCGCCCGGTCCTCCGCCACCGCCACCGTCTTCATCAGCCGCATGATCACGTGCCCAGTGTCGTGGTCCAGCGCGCTGGTCGGCTCGTCGCACACGATCAGCTTCGGCCCGTGCACCAGCGCCCGCGCGATCGCCACCCGCTGCTGCTGGCCGCCCGAGAGCTGCGAGGGGTAGCTCTTCCACCGGTCCCCAAGGCCCATGCGCTCCAGCATCTCCCGCCCGCGCTTCACCGCGCCGGCGCGGGATTCCCCCAGGATCATCAGCGGCACCGCGACGTTCTCCGCCGCGTTCAGCGTCGGCAAGAGGTTGAACGCCTGGAACACGAACCCGATGTTCTCTCCCCGCCACCGCGTCCGCGCACGCTGCGACATCCGCCCGAAGTCCTGCCCGAAGACCACGCACTCGCCCTCGTCCCGGTCCAGAATCCCCGCGATCACGGAGATCAGCGTCGTCTTGCCGCACCCCGAGGGCCCCACCAGCATCAGCAGCTCGCCGCACGCGATCTGCAGATCGACCCCTCGCAGCGCCATCACCGCCGCCTGGCCCTGCCCGTACCGCTTCGTCACCCCCGCGCACCGCACCGCGAGCGTCGCGCCGGGCGGCGGCGGTGCATCGATCACACGTCGGGTTGCTTCAAAGGCGGTCGTCACGGTGTTCCTTGTGGTTTCGGTTCTTGGGATTGGATCTAGAGTGTCATGGCTCGAGCCCTTGAGCGGGGGCCCGGAGTTCGCGGAAGGACACCGGTCTCGACTCGACGCACGCCGAACCGGCCGCGAGCCCCAGATCGTTCCCTCGTCCGCGCCCGCCTGTCATGTCCCGAACCTCTCTGTTTCGCGCTTCGTGCTTTGCTTCCAATCGGTGCTCCGTGCTCCGTGATTTGTGCGTTGTGCGCCGTGCTCTCTCGATTGCGTGTCGATTCTTCTAGCCGCCTTTGAACACCACCGCCGGCTCCAGCCGGATCACCCTCCAGAGGCTGGTCATGCACGCCAAGGTCACGATCACCGCGATCGCCGCCAGCGCCAGCGCGAAGATCTGCCAGTACAAGTCGAACTGCAGGTCGGTGCCCTTGAAGAACGGCTCGACGAGCAGCCACGCCCCGCCGACGCCCAGCCCGTAGCCGAGCCCGCCCACCAGCAGGCCCTGGAACATCGTCATGCGGACCAGCGTCCGGTTCGAGGCACCCATCGCCTTGAGCGCCGCGAGCTGCCGGATGTTGTCCAGCACGAACAGGTAGAACGTCTGCCCGCTGATCGCGATCCCCACGACACAGCCCAAGATGATGGTGATCCCGAAGTTCACCGGGATCCCCGTGTTCTTGATGAAGTAGCCGACGGTTTTGAAGCCGAAGGCGGTCGTCCCGTACGCCGACAGCCGCCCGCCGAATCTCCGCTCGACCTCCGCGATCACCGCGTCGCGATCCGCCGCGGGGCTCAACTTCACCAGGACGTACGCGAGATTGCGCCTCTCCGGCGGCGCCCAGCTCCGCGCGTTCGACCGCGTGGTGTACACGATCGGCTGAGAGAGGAAGGGCCGCGTGTTCCGCGTGAGGGCGGTCACCACCGCCTTGCGGTCGTTGATCTCGATGACATCACCCACGCGCGGCGCGCGCCGAACCCCGTCGGCCCCCGTCGCCGCCAGCAGTTTCTCGGCGTCGAGGGCGTCCAGCGCCACCGCGTCGGGCTTCCGCAGATCCGCCGACGACCCTTCAGCGAACACCACCGGCCCGCCGATCAGCGTCGCGTCATCCAGCCCGACCACGATGCACGTCCGGAACCGCCCGCCGGGCATCCGCGCCTTGACGGGCGTGAAACTCATGGGCACCGCCCACTCAACCCCCGCGATCGACCGAACCCGCTGCAGGTCCGTTTCCGCCATCGGGCGCGCGTCGTTGAGGAACTCCGTCGCGGCGTCGGCCACGATCAGGTCCGCGCCCGACGAATCCCGCAGGTCACGCACCACGCTCCACGTCCGCGCCATCAGCCCGGTGAAGATCGTCACCTGGTGCACGATGAGCAGCGTCGCCAGGCTCACCCCGAACAGGATGCCCAGGTACTTGGCCCGGTCCCCGGTCAGCATGCGGTACGCCACGTAGATCACAGGAACGCCTCCATCTCCGAGGGGTCCTTCAGCATCCCGCGCAGCACCGCCGCGCACATCGCCTTCGACCGCTTGGCCAGCGGCCTCAGCTTCACCCACGGGCAGTCCGCGTGCGTCACTTCCAGCGACGCCACCCCGTGGACCCCCGCCCACAGCGTCTGCGCCGAGAGCTCGGCGTCGCCGTACTCCTCCCGGAACCGCCCGGCGTCAACCGCCTGACGCACCGTGAGATGAAAGAACGCGTACGCGTCCTTGTCCGGGTCGTTCATGTGCTCCAGGTCCTCCGCCGTCGGCGGCACGATCTGCGCGAGGCCCGGCGTCATGAACATGAAGCGGTAGTGCTTGGGGTGCTCGTGCGCGAAGCGGATGTACGCCAGCCCGATCCGGTAGATCCGTTCCACCGGGTCCGGCACCCGCGCCATCTTCAGGAACACCTCGTCCAACGCCGCGAAGTCGCGCCGGCACATCGCCCGCAGCAGTTCCGTCTTGTCCTTGAAGTGCGTGTACAACGCCGGCGCGGTGTACTCGATCTTCTCGGCGATTCTCCGCAGGCTCACCGCCTCGTAGCCGCCCTCCAGAAACTGCTCGCGCGCCGCGTCCAGGATCTTCTCCTGCACCTGCTGCCGCTCGCGGGTTCGACGGTCGAGGGAAGTCATGCGGGCAAGCCAATCGGCGCCGAGTGCTGGGGCGGGGGGGCGCGGGCCGGAGCGCAGGGTGCGGAGCGGGGCCACGCGGGAATACTTTACATCGTAAAGATACTACGCAGTATTCAGAAAGTCAACCGTGTTCACACAGATTCTTCGGCATGGTCCGGGACACGTCGGCCCCCCCTATAGGTCTCCGCCCGCTCTCCCCTCGGCCCTTCCCTCGACACACCCACGCCCGCACGCCCCGACGCTCCCCTACCCCTTGAACACAATCGCCGGCTCCAGCCGGATGACCTTGACCATCGAGATCAGCGCCGCGATCACGCAGATGACCGTCACGGCGACCCCCGTCGCCGCCAGCGTCTGCCACAGCAGGCGGAACGCCAACTCGGAGCCCCGCGACAGGATCGGCACCAGCGACGCCAGCCCGACGCCGAGGCCGTACCCGATCAGCCCAACCACCAGCGCCTGCAGCACGATCATCCCGAGCAGCCGCAGCGTCCCCGCGCCCATCGCTTTCAGCGCCCCGAAGTGCCGGAGGTTGTCCAGCGTGAAGTTATAGAACGTCTGCCCGGCGATCGCCGTCCCGACCAGGAACCCCAGCGTCACCGCGATCCCGAAGTTGATGGGGATGCCCGTGTAGCGCACGAAGTACATAATCGTGGTCCAGGAGAACTCGCTCCGCGTCTGGGCCATCAGCCCGGTCTGCGCCTCGATCCGCTGCGCCAGCGTCCTGCCGTCCAGACCCGCCGCCGGCTCGGCCAGCACAAAGCTCAGCAGCTTCCGCTCCCGCGGCGCGAACACCGTCGCCCTCGAGTACGTCGTGTAAATCACCGGCTGGCTCTGGAAAGTCCGGCTCGTGCGGCAGATCCCCACCACCACCGCCCGACGGTCGTTCAACTCCAGCGTGTCGCCCACCTTCAAGGGCTCGCGCGGCGCGCCGGGGATCGGCTTCCCGTCGGCGTCCCGGGCCACCTTCGCGAGCCGCCCCGTCGCCCCCGCCAGGTCCACGATCACCGCGTCGCTCTGGCGCAGGTCCGAGATCGCCCCCACGATCATCTCCGGCGGTCCCCCGATCAGCGTCGCGTCGTCCAGGCCGATCACGTTGCACTGCTGAAAGTTCCCATTCTCCAGCCGCGCCTTGATCAACCCCTTGTACAGCGGCACCGCCCACTCCACCCCGGGCACCCCGCGCACCCGCTGCAGCATCGTGTCCCGCAGCGGCTTCACGTCGTCGATGAACTGCACCTTCGGGTCCATCACCCACACGTCCGGCAGCGCCGTGTCGTGGATGAACCCGAAGGTCCGCGTCATCAGCCCCACGAAGATCGACGACTGCTGCGTGATCAGCAGGCTCGCGAACGTCAGCCCCATGATGATGCCCAGGAACTTCGCCCGGTCCCCCATCAGCATCCGGATCGCCACGAAGTTCATGCGCTCGCCCCCGTCCCCGCGCCGCTCCGCGCTGCTTTCATCGCGTCCATCGAGTACCGCGTGATGTGCTCCGCCAGCGCCTCGATCTGCTCGCGACCGTCCGTCGAAGACCCGAACATCCGCTGCATCATGCTCCGGCACGTGTGGTAGATCAGCGCCTGCCCCACCGCGCTGGCCGCGTACCTCCGGACCTTTTCTTCCGTCGCCCCCGCCCCCAGCACCTCGCGCACGATCCCCGTCAGCACCTGGTACTGCGGCCGCGCCCCCTGCTCCACGATCCCGTCCAGCGCCGGCGTCGGATCGATCATCTCGCGCGCAAGCAGCCTGCCCCAGGGAGGGGAGGTCTCGTCGAAGATCCGCTGCAGGATCCCCTTGATGAACGCCTTCAGCCTCGCCTCGGGCGGGTCCCGATCCGTCACCCCCGCGTTGATCGGGTACCGCTCCCGTTCCGCCTTGTACGCGCTGAGCACCACCTCCCGGTACAGGCTCTCTTTATCTCGGAAGTGATAGTTCACCGCGGCGATGTTCGCCCCCGCACGCAGGCAGATTCGCCGCACCGTGACATCCCGGAATCCAAACTCGGCGAACAGCTCCCCCGCCGCCTCGATCAGGCGCTGTCGGGTGCTCGCCCCTGTTGCCGCATCGATGGTTTCGGGCATACGGCCTCCAATACGTGCTTCAATCGCGTGTTTTAGGCGCCCCGCCGCGCCCGAGCAAGCCGCCCCTCTGAACCTCGACTACCTTTCAAAGATCGTGTGCTGAATACCCCTCCACCGATCCTTGCTCTGGCACCCCCAATGCTGAACCACCGCCGATTCGCCCTGATCTCCATTCCCTGCGGCTTGCTCCTCGCCTCGTGTGCGTCGTCGAACCGGTCGGGCGACCGCGCCGGCGAGAGCCAGCGTCAACTCGACACCCTGGCCGAGTGGATGGCCGGCACTTACACCAGCGAAGCCCAGGCCTCCACCGACCCGGACAACTACTTCAACGTCCGCCTGGTCATGACCCCGATCTGGACCGAACGCTCCGATGGCCGCTGGCTCTATGTCGAACAGGCCATGGCCACCGACCTTGAGCGGCCGTACCGGCAGCGCATTTACCGCCTCACCCGCAAGGGCGCCGGCTTCGAGAGCGCCGTCTTCACCCTCCCCGGCAACCCGCTGGACTACGCCGGCGCCTGGAACGATCCCAGCCGCTTCGACCAGCTTTCGCCGCAGATGCTGGCGGAGCGCGACGGCTGCGAGATTGAACTCTCGTGGGACGCCGGTTCGCAGTCGTTCAAGGGCTCGACCATCGGCTCAAACTGCCCAAGCAACATCAGCAAAGCCACTTACGCCACCAGCGAGGTCACCATCACCCCCACCCAACTGATCTCCTGGGACCGCGGCTTCGACGCCGAGAACAAGCAGGTCTGGGGGGCCCGCATGGGCGGCTACCAGTTCGTCAAGGTGTCGCGCTGAGCAGCCCTTTTACCGCCCGGGGTTGGTGTCGACCGGTTCGATGACCGACCCCGGGAGCCCGAACGTGACCGGGCCCGAGGGTTGACCCACCCGGCGACCCCATAACCCGCTCTCAGCCGTCCGCCGCCGATTGAACCCAACCAAGTTTGGGTTGTCCTCGAATCTTCTCCTTGCCAACCCCGACCTCGGGGTAGGTTGTCCGAGATCCCCATGTCCCCTCGTGCGGGCAAGGGGACGCGCCGGGCCTCGTGGGACGCCGTGCGGCGGCCGTTCCGGCGCGCCATTCCTCCTCCCAGATTTGAAGGGACAGTGCGCGATGACGAACGAAATGACCGGGGGCTCGGTCGCTCGTTTCCTTGCCGCCACCACCGTGCTGCTGGCCTGCGGCGGCGTCACCATCGCCCGCGAACCCGCGCCGACGGGAGCGCCGACGACGACCGCGCCCGACCCGTCGGCGGCCCAGGAACAGGCGACCTATCTCGCCCGCCTCGCCAAGCGTGCCGCGCCCGCGGACTTCGCGAGCGCGGCGATCCTGTGCTACCCCGACAACCTGCCTCAGGAAGACTTCGACCGCATCATGCGGGAGAACCAGTTCCTTTCACCCGCCCAGTTCGGCCCGCCCGATCCGGAGCGCTTCTGGGTTGACAACGTCGTGTGGAACGGCGACGGCACGCAGGGGCCGGGCGCTCAGGGCGCCGGCACCTTCAACGGGCGGACCCGGCTGACCTATTCGTTCCCCGCCGACGGCGCTACGTGGGGCCTCGCGTCCATCAGCAGCACGGGCCCGAACACCCTGAACGCGTCGTTCAACTCCGCCTTCGGCGCCGCCAACAACGACCGCGGGCGCGAGCACACCCGCCAGGGCCTGGCCGCGTGGCGCAAGTACGCCGGCATCGACTACGACGAGGTCGCCGACGACAACACCCCCATGTCCACCAGCGTCACGCGCGTGGCCACGCGCGGGGACATCCGCATCGGCGGGCGCGCCTTCGGCACCGGGTCGTTCCTCGCCTACAACGCCTTCCCCTCACCCGCCGGCGTCTTCGGCGCCGCCGGCGCCGGCGGGGGCGACATGTGCATCAACACCTCCTTCTTCATCGCCGCCAACTTCAACAGCACCGCGAACCTCTACCGCTACTACCGCAACACCATCGCCCACGAGCACGGGCACGGCACCGGCAACATCCACTCGGTTCCGTGCAACAACACCAAACTCATGGAGCCGTTCATCTCCACCGCCTTCGACGTCGTCCAGATCGACGAACGGCGCGGCGCCGGTCGCAACTACGGCGACTGGATGTCCGGCAATCAGACCGTCGCCACCGCCCGCAACGTCGGCGACCTCACCACCCGCTCGTTCATCGCCCGCTCGCTCTCCACCAACGGCGCCACCGGCCCCGGCAACACCAACCAGGATTGGTTCCGCTTCTCGCTGTCCTCGGCCCAGACCGTCACGATCACCGTGACCCCGGTCGGCGGGACCTACACCGCCGGCCAGCAGAGCAGCAGCTGCTCGGGCAGCACCTCGTCGATCGCCGCCTCGTCCGCCGGGAACCTCAACGTCTCGCTGCGCGACAACACGGGCGCGACCAACCTTTTCCCCACGCAGGGCAACACCGCCGCCGCGGGCGCGAGTGAGACCATCAACGCCGGCTCGCTCGCCGCCGGCACCTACACCGTGCAGGTCATCGACGTCGGGCCCAACACCGCCCAGACCGTCCAGTTGTATGACATCACCATCCGCATCGCCGGCACGCTGGCCGACCCCTGGCCCATCGCCGGCCTGAACAAGCGGGTCGCCGCCAACACCAACTGCTGGCTCATCGGCGACATGAACTCACAGGCCAACGAGACCGGCGCCACCATCCCCTCCCCCTCGGGCTACGACTGGGACTCCGACGGCGACGGCACCTTCGACACCAACGACCAGCCCCAGTTCTTCCGAACCTACCCGTCCAACGGCGTCTACCCCGTCACCCTCCGCGTCACTGACAGCAACGGCCGCTCCGCCACCGACACCATCAACGTCACCGTCTTCGGCGCCACCGCGTCCCTTTCCTCCGTCACGCCCTCGAACGGGAATCAGGGCGCCACCGTCCCCGTCACGATCAGCGGCGTGAACCTCAAGAGCCTCACCAGCGCCTCGCAGGTCACGGTCTCGGGCTCCGGGGTCACCGTGATCGGCACGGGCGTCCCCGACGCCCTGGGCACCCAGGTCACGGGCTTCTCCTTCCAGATCGCTCCCGGCGCGGCGGCGGGGCTCCGCAACGTCTCGGTCACCAACTCCGACGGCACCGGCACCGCCAGCGGCAACGCCACCATCAACAACGCGTTCCTCGTCCAGGTCCCGCCCACGCCCCCGGGGCCCTTCAACCTCACCTCCCCGGCCGACGGGGCCGCCAACGTGAGCCTCACCCCGACGCTCACCTGGAGCGACGCCGCCGGCGCGGCCACCTACACCGTCAATCTTTCGCTCAACCCCTCCCTCAGCCCCGCCGTTTTCTCGCAGCCGGGCCTGGTCGGGACGACCTTCACCGTTCCGCCATCCACTCTCAACGAAGGGACAACGTACTATTGGGGTGTCACCGCGGTGAACACCAACGGGAGCACCGGCTCCACCCCAGCCGCCTTCTCGTTCAACACCGTGCCGCCCGCCTGCCTGGGTGACCTTAATAACGACAACACCCGCAACGTCTCCGACCTCACCATCTTCCTCTCGTTCTTCGGCACGTCGGTCGCCCCGGGCACCAACGGCGACCTCGACAACAACGGCATCGTGAACGTCAGCGACCTGACCCTGTTCCTGTCGCTTTTCGGCCTCCCGTGCCCGTAACCGATCCCACGCCGGCACGCGAGGCTTCATCAACCCCGACCCCCACCCGACGCGGGAGGCTTCAACGGCCCCCCTTGTTCTCGTGCGCACCGCCCCCGCCGGTCCGGAAACGCCGAGTTCGGGACCGCCAAACCGCGCCGGGACCACGATTTTCGGTCGTTCCGCCGGATTGTCTCGTATCTCGTGGGAATGTTCGATAGACTGAATGTGGTGCGGGCGGGCCATCGTGGGGCCGCCCGTCGCCGCGCCGGTGCCGCGGGCCCGGCCCAAGTGGTTCCGTCGAGCGCCACCCAAAGCGACTCTTGGAGGACCGAGATGAAGACGATGGCAACCGTGACGCTCTGCGCCCTGGCCGCGCTGGCCGGCTCCGCGTGGGCGCGATCCAATCCTCAGCCCGCCGGCGCTCGCGTGGGCGACGACCGCGTCGAGGTGTGGTTCGGCAAGGAGCAGCGCTCGTACGCGCTCGACACCACCCGTGTCGCGGTCTACGACCCCGCTGAAACGCTCAACGTCGCCGAGCGCGGCGGCGGCACCCCCCACGCCGTCAAGGGCTGGCACTTCGTCCCCCTCGCCCTGGATCAGCGCACCCCGGATCGCATCCGCGCCCTCGTCGCCGACCCGCGGCCCCTCTTCGGCCTCGACGAACGCGCCGCCATCGACAACCGTGTCTTTGTCTCGCCCGTGCTCGTCGACGTCAACGGCGGCCCCATGATCGCCCAGCCGGGCATCATCGTCCGCTTCGCCAAGGATGTCACCCCGGAGCAGGCACGCCAGCGCATGGACGCCTTTGGCGGCGTCGTCACCATGGAGCGGCCCTGGGTCTCCATGCCCGACGCCTACCGCGTCACCTTCACCGGGCACGACGGCTTCTCGATCTTCCGCGCGGCCCGCGATCTCTCCGCCGATCCCAAGGTCGACTTCGCCGACCCAGAGACGTATTCGACCGTCGAGCATCACCTGATCCCCAACGACCCCGGCTTCTCCGCCTGCTGGGGGCACCGCAACGTCAGCGGTGCCTACGACTTCGACATGGACTCCACCGACGCCTGGGACGTCACCCTCGGCAGCCCCACCGTCCGCGTGCTCATCCTCGACTCCGGCGTCCAGCAGAACCACCCCGACATCAACCAGGTGACCGGGCAGGATTTCACCTCTGAGGGATCCCCCGGCGGGGGCCCCTTCAACTTCTGCGACAACCACGGCACCACCGTGGCCGGCACCGTCTCCGCCATCATCAACAACAACCTCGGAACCGTCGGCGTCGCGCCCAACACCCGCGTCATGTCGGCCCGTGTCACCATCTCCAACCTCGACTGCTCGGGCTCCGGCGGCACGTACTCCACCACCTGGCACGTCAACGCCGTCGATTGGGGGTTCGCCAACGGCGCCCGCGTCTCCAACGCATCCTTCGGCGTGACCCCTTCCGGCGCCGTCCAGAGCATCTACGTCGCCACCTACACCAGCTCCCCGGGCATGGTCCACTTCGCCTCCACCGGCAACCAGGGCATCGACGGTGTCCGCTTCCCCGCCAGTTCCAACGGGGTGAACGGCGTCGGCGCCACCGACCGCTTCGGCAACCGCGCCGGCTTCTCCAACTACGGTTTCGGCACCGACTTCGTCGCTCCCGGCGTCGACGTGTTCACGTGCGACCGCACCGGCTCGGCCGGCTATGTCTTCGGCGATTACGTCAGTTCCGAGGGCACCTCGTACTCCTCCCCCTACGCCGCCGGCGTCGCCGCTCTGGTCATATCCCACAACCCCTCGTTCACGGCCGCCCAGGTCGAAGCGCGGATGCAGGCCGGCGCTGTCGATATGTTGCCCGCCGGGTTCGACGACCTCCACGGCTGGGGCCACGTCAACGCTTACGCCGCCGTCACCGGACTGCCCGCCCCGCCGCCGCCCGCCCCCGGGCCGTTCAATCTCCTCTACCCCCCCAACAACAGCACCATCCAGGACACCGCCCCGACCTTCGACTGGTCCGATTCCAACGAGGTCCAGTCCTACACCGTCGTCGTTGACGACAACTCCAACTTCAGCAGCCCCCTCATCAACGTCACCATCGGCTCCAGCCAGCTCTTCACCACCAACGGCACCTTCGCGCAGAACGTCACGTACTACTGGCGCGTCACCGCCCAGAACCCCGCCGGCAGCACCCAGTCCACCCCCGTCTCCGCCTCGTTCGTCATCGATACCACGCCGCCACCGCCCTGCCCGGGCGACCTCGACAACAACGGCATCCGCAACACCGTGGACCTCGTCCTGTTCCTCGGCTTCTTCGGGACCAACCAGCCCCCCGAGACCAACGGCGACATCGACGGCAACGGCATCGTCAACACAGTGGACCTCGTGCTGTTCCTCAGCACCTTCGGCCTGCCCTGCCCGCCATGAGCCTCCCGGCCCAGCCCCCGCGTCAATCAAGCCACATCCAAGAGTGACCCTCTGAGTACCCCGACCGCCTCTCCGCATGGAAGGCGGTCGTTTTCATTCGCCGCCAGGCGCCGCCCCCCGCCCGCCCCGCCCCGCCCGCCCCGCCCCTCACGCCCGAGAATCCGGCTCACCCGACTCAATCCCCCGGCGTGCTTCCCAAACTCCGCCGGACCATCTTCGGGAGTCGGTCGATACTCACGCTCGCCCCGCCCGTGCCTCCCGTACATTGACCCTGCCGTCGGTCGGAGTTCCCGCACCGGCCCTGTCCACGTCCCCTGTGTCCACGCCCCCCGAGAGCCGCTCCACCAACGGCCCAGAACGCCCCCCTCGGACGAGGAGAAACCTGATGACGCTGCAACGTGTGATCCTGACCTTCGCGACCTTCAGCGCGATGTCCCTTGCCTCCGCCTCGGGCGAGGCGGTCACGGTGATCATCCCCGAAGCCACGCCGGCCCCCGCCCGGGCCGAGGTCGCCGAAAGCGCCCGCCCCCTCTCGATGGCGGAGCGTTGGGGCATGAAGTCCGCGGCCGCGGGGCCGTTCGCCACTTCCAAGAAGTGCGAGATGGAAGAACACCTGAACCCGATGCTGGTTCGCGCCCTGCGCGCCTATGCCGCGCCGTTCCCCGATCCTCAGGCCAAGTTCCTCGAACTTGTCGACCGCATCAAGTTCTCCCCGGTGTGCTACCAGGCCAGCACCCAGGAGGAGTTCGACCGTCTGGTCCGGCTTTACGACCTCCTGCCTCTGACCGTTGACCCGGCCGACCGGTACACCAGCGCCAGCGTCGTCTTCTCCGGCAACGGGGGGACCGGCGGCAGCGGCCAAGCCCAGCCGGTCAGCCTCACGTACTCCTTCCCCGCCGACGGCACCACCTGGGGAACACCCTCCACCGTCGGCTTCCCCACCGCGCCCAACGAGATGGGCGTCCGCCTCGACGGATTCTTCGGTGCCGCCAACCGCGACCGCGCCCGGGAACTGATCCGCCAGGCCTTCGCCAGTTGGCGACGCAACGGCGGCATCACCTACACCGAGTCCATCGACGACAACTCCCCCGCCTCCACCTCGCCCGGACGCAGCCCCTTCCGCGGCGACATCCGCATCGGCGCCATCCCGCTCGACGGTTCCTCCGGCGTGCTGGCCTACAACAACTTCGTCAACGCCGGCAGCGACATGCACTTCGACGCCGGGGACTTCGTCGGCGGCTACTACAGCAGCACCAACAACTACCGCTTTTTCCGCAACGTCACCGCCCACGAGCACGGCCACGGCATGGCCTACATCCACCAGGTCCCGTGCAACAACACCAAGCTGATGGAGCCCTTCGCCTCCACCGCCTTCGACGTCGTCCAGAACGATGACCGCCGCGGCATCCAGCGCAACTACGGCGACCGCTTCGCCGGCAATAACTCCGCCGCCAACGCCGTCAACTTCGGCAATCTCACGTCCCCCGTCGTCACGTCGATCATCGAACGTGACCTCTCGACCAACGGCACCACCGGCTCCAACAACTCCGACGAGGACTGGTTCCGCTTCACCCTGGGCTCGACGCAGAACATCGTCATCACCGTCGACCCCACCGGCGGCTCGTACACCACGGGCCAGCAGTCCAGCGGGTGCTCGGGCGGCACCGCGACCGTGAACGCCGAGCAGGCGGGCAACCTCAACATCGAGCTCCGCGACTCCACCGGCACCACCGTCATCCAGACCGCCGCCGCCTCCGCCGCCGGGGTGAACGAGGTCCTCACCCGCAACGCCACCGCCGCCGGCACCTACACCGTCCGGGTCTTCGACGTCGGCCCGAACAGCGCGGTCAACCAGATCGTTCAGACCTACGACCTGACCATCTCCGTCGCGGGCGCCACGGCGCCCCCTCAGGCCGTCGCGGGCGTCAACAAGCGCATCGGTCAGGGCCTCCCCTGCTGGTTCCGGGGCGACCTGAACTCCCGCGCCCTTCAGCCCGGCGCCGGCATCTCCACTTACGAGTGGGACTTCGACAACAACGGCGTCTTCGACGCCGTCGGGCCGGAAGCCTCCACCATCTACGGCACGCCGGGCCTCCGCACCGTCCGTCTCCGCGTCACCGACACCAACGGCCGCACCGACGACGACACCATCACCGTCGACGTCTTTGACAACACACCCCCGCCCCCCCCCAGCGCCTTCAGCCTGCTTTCACCCGCCAACGGCGCCACGATCACGGACCTCGCCCCCACGTTCGACTGGACCGACTCGACCAACTTCGAGTCGTACACCTTCACCGTCGACGATAACGCGGACTTCTCCAGCCCTCTTTTCAGCGTCGTGGTGTTCAGCAGCAACGCCTTCACGACCCCGGGCACTTTCCTGGAGAACGTCACCTACCACTGGAAGGTCGTCGCCGTGAACCCCTTCGGTTCCACCGCCTCCACACCCGCCTCCGCCTCCTTCATCATCGATACCACGCCCCCGCCCGCGTGCCCCGGCGATCTCGACGACAACGGCGTCCGCAACACCGTGGACCTCGTCCTGTTCCTCGGCTTCTTCGGGACCAACCAAACCCCGGGCACCAACGGCGACCTCGACAACAACGGGGTCGTCAACACCGTCGACCTCGTCACCTTCCTCAGTCTCTTTGGCAACCCCTGCCCCTAACCCTTCAGGACACGTCTCCGCCGAAGCCCACGGGGGACGCTGAAGCGTCCTCCGTTTTCGTTCCGCCGATGTGTGAGATTTTTCTCAGGCCCTCGCGCACACCCTTTGGTTCCGCCGTCTCATTCAGTAGAGTCCGTCCTCGCCGGTGCCGCGGACCAGCCCGCGGCCGCGATCTTCCGCGAAGGAACCCCAGCATGCCGACGCCGCGCCCGTACCCCCTCGCCGCCGCTTTGATCCTCTGCGCCGGCGCCGCCCGCGCCGAAGCCGGCCCTCGCGCGCTCTCCGCACCCAACGCGAGCGCCGCGGA
>CAZDYM010000026.1:0-15298 GCA_964509325.1 uncultured Phycisphaeraceae bacterium | reverse complement strand
TGGCCAAACTCGACCTCGACAAGCTGCTCAACGAGTTGTCCAAGCCCTCGGCGGACGCGCCCAAGGAGCCCTCGCCGGCACCCCCGATGTCGGTCGGCGGCCCCGCGGCCCCCGCGGGTCCCCCCACCCGCCGGCCGACCCTCGCCCCGCAGCCGGAGGACGACGCCCCCGAGCAGCACCCCCCCCCGGACCACGACCCGGAGATCATCCACAAGCCCAGCCCCGACGGCTCGCTGCTGGAGATCTACCAGCCCAGCGCCGACGCCGAGCAGCGCGCCAGCGCCGCCAGCGACCTGGGCAAACTGCTCGTCGAGAAGGGCGTCATCGACGCCGTCACCCTCGAGCAAACCCAGTCGATGGTCGCGTCCTCGCCCGGCCTCAGGCTCGCGGACGCCTTCATCCAGGGCGGCGCCGACGAGGTCAAGGTCCAGCAGGCCGTCGCCGACGCCTCGGCCCTCTCGTTCGAGCGCCTGACCCTCGACCACGGCCCCGACGAGGCCTGCGACACCTCGAAGGTCATGGAGCTCACCGTCGAGTTCTGCCGGGAAAACGCCGTCATCCCGCTCCGCACCGAGCGCGGCCGCCTGGTGGTGGGCATGGTCCGCCCGGAGGACGTGTTCACGCTCGACGACCTCAAGTCCCGCCTCGGCGCCGCGTCGGTCAAGCCGGTGGTCATCACGTCGACCGACCTGCACGCCGCCCTGGCCATGATGGACCTGGGGCAGGCCGAGGAACTCGACGTCGACACCCTGCTCGCCGAGGTCGACGAGGACGAGGTCCAGACCTCCAAGCCGATGGACCACGAGGTGGACCTGGAGCGCGAGGCCGGCGAGAGCCCCGTCATCCGCTTCGTCAACTACATCATCCAGCAGGCCGTCAAGGAGGGCGCCTCGGACATCCACATCGAGCCCGGCGAGAAGGGCCTCACCGTCCGCTTCCGCATCGACGGGGTGCTGTTCGAGGCCATGAGACCGCCGGCGAAGATGGCCGCCGCCATCACCAGCCGGCTCAAGATCATGGCCAACCTCGACATCTCCGAGCGCCGCCTCCCGCAGGACGGACGCATCCGCTGCACCGTCCAGCGACGCAAACTCGACCTCCGCGTCAGCACCATCCCCGCCACCTACGGCGAAAAGACCGTCATGCGAATCCTCGACACCCGCTCCATCCAGGTCGGCCTGGACGAGCTCGGGTTCGACGACAACGCGCTGACCATCTGGAAGCACCAGATCGACCAGCCCCACGGCATCGTCCTCGTCACCGGCCCCACCGGCAGCGGCAAAACCACCACCCTCTACGCCTCGCTGCGCCACATGGACAAGGTGACGCAGAACATCTCCACCGTCGAGGACCCCGTCGAGTACCACCTCGAGGGGATCACCCAGACGCAGATGCACGAGAAGATCGGCATGACCTTCGCCCGCGCCCTCAAGGCCCTGCTGCGACAGGACCCCGACGTCATCATGGTCGGCGAGATCCGCGACCAGGAGACCGCCCACACCGCCATCCAGGCCTCCCTCACCGGCCACCTCGTCCTCAGCACCCTGCACACCAACGACGCGCCCAGCGCCATCACCCGGCTGGTCAACATCGGCGTCGAGCCCTTCCTCATCGCCGCCGCCGTCAACGCCACCCTCGCCCAGCGCCTGGTCCGCAAGATCTGCTCCCAGTGCCGCCAGCCCGCCGAGATGAGCGACGACCTCCGCCAGATCCTCGAAATCCAGGGCATCGACCCCGCCGGGGTGATGCACGGCAAGGGCTGCGAGAAGTGCCGCAAGACCGGCTACTCGGGACGCCTGGGCATCTACGAACTGCTGGTGGTCGACGACCACCTCCGCGACGTCATCGCACGCAGCCCCAACGTCACCGAGTTCCGACGCATGTGCGTGGACCGCGGCATGGTGACGCTCCGCCAGGACGGCTTCGCCAAGGTCAAACTCGGACGCACCACCGTCGAAGAGGTGCTGCGCGTCACCGAGAACGCGATCTGACGTGCCGCGATGCCCGGCTTCTGAGCCGAGCGTCGTGCCGAAGAGGCGGTCGGGGATGGATCGCACGCGACCCGACGGGCCGCCCGCCCCGTGACGGCCCATCGCGGCACGACAACGCGGCGTCCACACAACGAACGACGCGGGCCTTCGCCCGCGTCGCCTCGGACTCGCTTCAACTCAACCGATGCCTCACGCGCCGCCGCAGCCGAAAGCCGCCAGCAGCGCGGTCAGGTCGTTGGTGTTGATCACGCCGTTGCAGTCCACGTCCCCGCTGGTGTTCGGCGGGACGTTGGTGCCGAAAAGCCCGAGGAAGACGACCAGGTCGATGGTGTTGGTCACGCCGTCGCCGTTGATGTCGCCCTGGCACACCGGGGTCGGGACAAAGCGGAAGTGGGCGGCGACGGTGTCGACCTCGTCGAGATTGCCGACGAAGGCCTGCTGGAAGGTGAGCGAGGCGACGAAGTTCGCGCCGGGCTGCGAAGCGCCGAACGAGCCGGCGTCGCAGGCGCCGAGCAAGGGGCCGCCGGGGCCGTTGTCCGGGTCGCCGGGGCAGTCGCCGATCTGCTCAAAGAACGTCCCGTTGCCGATGCCCGGGGCCGAGTCGTAGGCGTCGGAGTTGGCGAAGTTCTGAGTGGTGAACGCGACAAGCCCGATCTCCACGCCCGGCGCGGGGCGGCCCGGGAAGCCCAGGCTCGTCCACGGGATGCGGACCTCGATCTCGCCCGCGTTCCCGTTGTGCGTGTCGTAGGAAGCGCCGTTGTTGATGGTGCCGTTCCAGAGGATGCCGGCGGTCTCGTTCTGCTGCGGGATATCCGGGGTCGCGCTGTACGGCGACAGCGACTCGAAGCGGGCCCGCCCGCCGCCGCCCCCGCCGTTGTCCACGAACTGCACCGCGAAGACGTGGCTCGGGGAGAAGCCGAAGGTGTTCGCGAAGTCCACCGCGCGGAAGCCGAAGGTCTGCGTCGATCCCACCGCCGGCGTGTTGACGATCGGGTCACCCCCCGAGTTCAACGACACATCGATCACGAGGAACAGGTCGCCCTGGTCGTTCGAGGCCTTGGGGCCGTTGTCCGTGAACCGGTTGAACATCACCGTCGGCCCGGTGCACGCGAGATAGAGATAGTCGTTGTCGGCGTACCACAGCACCTGCACGATGTCGCCGCGGTTGTCGTTCATCGGGACGTTCACGTTGCCGATGCCGTCCCACCAGTTGAACCCGGACGACTCGGCCACCGCGTCGGAAGCGACCGGCGAACCGCCGAGCGACTGCGGCACCGTGAAGCCCGCCTCGGTGAGCAGGCGCCAGCCCTCGCCCGCGGGCGACACACTGCCGTTGACATTGACGCACTGCGCCCGGGCGACGCCGCAGGGCAGCGCCAGGCCGGCGAGGGCGCTGACAAGAACGATGGCGGAACGACTCGGGGTCATCGGGTCTCTCTCTTTCGTTGAGATGTGGTGGTGGAAGCCGCGGGCACTCTCGCTTGAACAGCGAAAATCCACGGTGGTAAAGCGGTTTACATCGTATCGGACCCCATGCTCCAACGCAAGCCCGAATGGGCCCCAAACTGCAATCGCTTCCGAGCGCCTCCAGACCGAACCCCGTCCAAACCCGACCCCGACTCGGCCTCCAAGAACGCGTTAGCCGCGCGCCGCGCGTCCGTCGCATGGTCATCGCCCGGCCACGCCGCGGACACCTCGGAGCCACCCTCATGAACAACCGCACTCACCAGCGCCGCTTCGGCGCAATCGCCCTGCTCGTTCTCGTCGCCGGCACCGCCGACGCGCAGTCCATCGTCGGCGGCGGGGCGCTCGCCGACCGCGACCCCTCCAACGACACCACCGCCAACGCCGCCTACTTCCTCGACGCCGACCAGAGCCGCGCCATCCTCGGCCTCGGCCACTTCGGCGGCGCCGATACGATCGACTACTTCGGCGTCCGCCTGCCCGCCGCCACCTACCTCACCGTCATGACCGTCCCGCTCTCGTCGCAGCCGCTCGGGCCCTTCACCGTGCCGGGCACGCAGGTCCGACTTGAGAACGCCGACGGCTCCTCCCAGTACGTCCTCAACAGCAACGCCGGCACCGACCAGAGCGGCTCGACCCCCAACAGCAGCGGCTCCGTCGCACGCGCCCGGCCCTTCACCGGCGGCAACCAGAAGGTCCGCGTCTTCTCGCCGCAGACCGGCGACTACGCCCTGCTCGTCTCGGTCTACACCGGCGATGACGGCGAGTTCGTCGAGCAGGAGCCCAACAACGGGCCCGCCTTCGCCACCACCCTCGCCCTCAACCTCGGCGGTCCCAAGATCTGCACCGGCGTGCTCACCTCGGGCACCGACGTGGACTACTACGCCGTGGACATGAAGCGCGGCCAGATCCTCGCCGCCGTCACCACGCCCTGCGAAGGCTTCCCCCATGACCTCAGCACCCCCGACACCGTGATGAGCGTCATCGGCACCAACGGCGCCACCGTGCTCGTCACCAACGACGACGCCGGCAACGACCAGTTCGGGGACCACCGCGGCTCCGCCCTCCGCTACCGCGCCGACGCCGACGGCCGCTACTTCCTCCGCGTCACCGGCTTCAACATCAACGCCCTGGGCCGCTACGCCCTCACCGCCGCCATCCTCGAAACCCCGCCCGGCACCGAGTGCCTCGCGGACCTCAACGGCGACGGCGCCGTGAACACCAACGACCTCGTCATCTTCCTCGGGAAGTTCAGCACCACCTGCCCATAACACGCCCGCGACCCGCACGGGACGCACGACGAGCAGCGCGGAGAGACGCGAAACGCGCCGAAAAACCCCGGCGCCGCCCGGCGGGGCTCGGGATCACCCGCGATCACGGGATCACCCGCGTTCACACGACGCCGACAGGGGCTCAGCGCCGACGGCGCAGCGCCGCGACGCCCGCCAGGCCCAGCAGCCCCGCGGACCCGGGCGCCGGGATGCGCTCCGCCTGGATGTCGATCGAGTTCTGCGGGATGGAGAAGTTGAAGATGTCGCCGCCGGAATAGTTGTTCCAGTCGAAGTAGATCGCGACGTGCCACTGGATGCTCACCGCGGCGGAGATGTCCGAGGCCTGATTGATCGGGCCAAAGCGATCCTCGAACGTGATCCCGTTGAACTCGTGGTTGCCCGGCGCGAAAACATCGCCGAAACCGGTGCCCGAGCCGACGCCGGCGACAAAGCCGCCCTGCGCGTCGAACACCGTGTACGACGACTCGATGGTGTACAGCTCGATGTCGCCGCCGGTGAAGAAGAACGAGAAGTCGAAGGTGGTGCGGATGATGTCGTCGGGGTGCTGCCACTGCGCACCGTCGATGGTGCCGACCCCTTCGATGATGAGCCGGTTGCCGCGAACGTTGCCGCCGGCGTCGGGCGCGGGAGGCGTCGGGATGTAGGTGTTGCCCGTCACCCCGAACACGAAGTTGTCGGCGTTGCCCGCGGTGAGTTTCATCCCGTTGGGCACCGCCGTGCCCGCGACATCCGGGGCGAGATGGGGGTCGTTCGAGGCGTCGTAATCAGCCCAAAAGGTCCCGTCGTCGTTGCGGAGGTACTGCAGCCGGGCGTCGAGGTAGTCCCACGTCGTGACGGGCACGGCGGACGCCGCGGACGCCAGCACGACAACGCCGCCGACGGACGCCATCCCCGACATCAAACGGACAGAACGCATGACAGACTCCTCTCCAAAGCCAGTGTTGTGGACCGATCGAGTTCGTCGGACGGCGACACCGCCGACCCTGTGCAGTTGGTGGACTGTACCCCCAAACGCTCACGACGCAAGGAGAACAACACGTGGACCGATAATCTCAGGACCCGTCGCTTCCGATAGGGCCCGGTCGCCGACGCTCGTGCGTCTGACCGCGGACTCATTCACCGCTTCTCGGTCGGCCTGATCCCTGTTTGCCCGCCGCACCGTGGTACCCTACAGATAACCCGGGCCCGTCGAGGGGCGTCCGATTGGAGGCAGCGCGGCATGCTGAAGAGAGGATTCGCGGTTTCGCGTGGCGACTTGCGCCACACTGGCCTCGGGCCGCTTCTGCGGTGCGCTGCCTTCGCGGTCAGTCTCGGCCCCGGCATCGCAAGTGCCCAATCCACCGTCGACGAAGGCTTCAACGACGCCGCCGGCCCGCGCAACCCCGCCTCACTCAACGGCGGTATCGGCTGGTCCGGCGCGTACAGCGCCGATCAATCCTCGATCCCCGCGCTCGCCACGTCACTCACCGCGCCCGCCGCGCTGCCCACCACCAGCGGCGCGATCCGCTGGACCACCATCAACCAGTCCATCTCCCTCAGCCGGAACTTCTCGTTCACCTTCCCCCCCACCACCGACGTGTGGATGTCGTCCATGACCCGCGTGGACAACCCGCCCTCCGCCTGGGATGTTCGCCTCGGCGCGAGCAACGGCCCCGGCGTGTCCAACGGCGTCAGCGGCATGACGCTGCACCGCGGCGACGGCTCATTTCCCTTCATGACCGGCCTCTACGAGTCCTGCGAATCGTTTCCTCTTGTTCGATTCAGTGCCGCAAACGCCGGCGTGCGCACGATCAGCGTCTGGGCCAACCCCGCCACCGGCCCCCTCGGGCTGCCCACCTCCTTCACCACCTGCCCCGCCCCCGCGCTGGGCTCCGCGCACATCAGCCTCGCCCTCGACACTCCCTTCGACGAACTCCGCGTCGACACAAACCTCGCCAACGTGTCCGTTCCCTCCGGAGGCGCCGGCTTCGGGCGGATCGCGATCGTCGCGGCGGCGGCGCGGCATCGGCGCGGCACGTAACCTCCATCTCCATGCAACGAACGATCCCCAATCCAGCCTCCGCGACTTCGCGTGCCGTCGACCCCGTTCAGGTGGCCTCGTTCTGCCTCACGGCGGTCGGCGCTTTCTGCGCTCTCTTCATCGGCGGCTACTGGGCGATGGCCTTCGCCGCTCTCGCGGTCTTTGTGGGCTCGTTCCCGGGGCGCGGGCGACGCCTTGCGATGATCGCCGGGGTGGTCTGCTTCACGTTCGGCCTGGGCGCGATCTTGCTCGGCGTCATCGCCCGCCCGATGCGGTGACCCGCGCGCTCGCGCTTCGTTCATCAGCATCCTTCACGGCGTCGCCGCCGGAACGACGCTCGACGCGGGCGCCGCCGCCCCCTCCGGCTCGATCGTGACCATCCCCCGGTTGATCGCCCCGATCAGCAGCAGACCCAGCAAGATCCGGTAGATCCCGAACGGCGTGAGCCCGTGCTTGTTCAAGAACCCCACCAGCCACTTCACCGCCACCGCGGCGCTGACCGCCGCCACCACCATCCCGATCAGAACCGGCCCCCAGCCCAGGGTCTCGAACAAGGTGGGCTCGCCCGTCTGCGCGGCGTGCCGCAGGTTCTTGACCAGCTTGTAGCCCGTCGCCGCCAGCAGCGTGGGCATCCCCAGCAGGAACGAGAACTCCGCCGCGGCCCGGGGCGTCAGCCCCGACACCACGCCCCCCGCGATGGTCATCATCGAACGGCTGGTCCCGGGCCACAGCGCGGCGATCTGCATGAGGCCGACGGTGAGCGCCTGCCCCGGGGACATCCGCGCGACGTCGTCGAGCCCGGCCCCCCCGCCGCCCGACGACGCGCCGCGCCGGCGCTTCGAGATCACCAGAACGTCCAGCGCGATCATGAACAGCCCGCCCACGATCAGCGCCCCGATCACCGGCCCGGGCTTGAACAGCGCCGCCTCGATGGCGTCATCGAACAGCAGCCCCACCGCCGCCGCGGGCGTGAACGCGACGCCGATGTTGACCAGCAGCCTCAGCCCGGCGGGGTCCTTCCCGAGCAGCCCGCGGAGCATCTGGAGGAACCGCGGGAAGTACAGCCCGACCACCGCGAGGATCGCCCCGCCCTGGATGATGATGTTGAAGTCGTCCACCGCCGCCTTCACCCCCGGGTCCCGGTTCAACCCCATCAGCCCCGAGGCGAGGATGAGATGCCCCGTCGACGACACCGGCAGGTACTCGGTGACGCCTTCGACGAGGCCGAGGACGATGGCTTGGAGGGTGGTGAGCATGGGTCTTGGGGCGTTTGCCGGGGTGTCACGACAGGGGCGAAGGGAAAGATCACAAAGCACGGACCACAGAGCACAGATTCGAACCGGCGAAGCCGGAACCGCGGATGCACGGAGGAGATCGGCCGGGGGACCACCCGGACTTGCATCGGACGTGCCGAGTGGTTCGATCTGGTCAGCCCCCGGACCTTGGCACAGCGGCCTTGTCGCGCTCGGCAGTCCGGACGAGCATCGCTCCCAGGATTTTCCTGAGCTCCGAACACTCAAGCTCGAGCGGCTGCAGTTGGCGAGGCCTCAACCAGGATTGCCGCGAGATGAGCCTCAGCCAGAACCGCGTCTCGTTCAGTTCCCGCAGACAGATCGCGAGACAGCGCCGGAACTCGGCGCGGGTCACGCACTCATCGGCCTCGAAGGCGTTGGCTCCAACGGACGTGCCGCTGCCGATCAACTGACGATGATCCGCGCGGAACGGCCCTGCTTCTCGGGCGCAGCGCTCACCGTCAGCACGCGATCACAGAACGACTCGATGCGCACGAGCATTGAATCCGGGAGTCGCCCCATAAGCGGATCGTATCGGCAGGAGCGGACCTCCTCGGTCGGCCCTCCGCGCTTGTGCTCTGTGCTCTGTGCTCTGTGCTCTGCGCTCCGTGGTCTCTCGCTACGCGTACCGGATCCACTTCATCAACCCGATGAACGACGGCGGCTTGCCGTACATCAGCACCCCCACCCGGAAGATCTTCGCCGCCGCCCAGCACAACCCCCACACCGTCAGCAGCCCCACCACGATCGACGCGGGCACCTGCCAGAACGCCACCTTCTCGCTCCCGCTCAGCCTCAGGATCATCGCGAACGGGCTCAGCGGCGGGAGGAACGAGCACACCTGCGCGAACATCGAGTTGGGGGCGCGCTGGATCGGCAGCCACAGCATCATCGGGATCATCAGCACGATCATCACCGGCGCCATCAGGCTCTGCGCCTCGCGGATGTCCGACACCGCGCTGCCGATCGCCGCCATCATCGCCGCCACCGTGAAGAACGCGATCATGAAGTACACCGCCAGGTACGCCAGCATCACCGGGTCCAGCAGGTGGCCCATCTTGAACGCGAACAGCGCCACCAGACCCGCGCCGGCGTACAGCAGCAGGATCGTCAGACCCACCCCCAGCTGACCGACGATCTTCCCCACCATCAACTGCATCGGCGACACCGCGCTCAGCAGCAGTTCCATCACCCGGCTCGACTTCTCCTCGATCAGGCTCGTCAGCAGGTACTGCCCCGCCGTGAACACGCTGACCCACAGCAGCATCATGAACCCCATCGGGACGAAGATCGCCGCCATCTTGTTGGTCTTCCGCTCGCCCTCCCTCGTCACCGCCACCGAACGCGACTCGGGGTTCTTCATCAGGTCCCGGACCTTCTTCACGTCGATGTCGGCGTGCGCCAGCCGCGCGTCCACGATCGCCTTGCGGGCCTCGCGCTCGATGTCGCCCTGCACCTTCGCGTCCAGCTTCGGCGCGATGAACGTCTCGAAGGGCGCGAACGAGCCGTCCGCGGCCGGCTTCACCGCCTCGCTCGGCACCACGATCAGGGCCAAACGCTTGTCGGAGCCGTCCAGGTCCTTCTCACGCCCCACGCTCTCCAGGATCGGCGCCTTCTCCTTCTCCACGTCGGCGCCGGGCGGCAGCGTCTGCACCCGCAACTCGGATTGCACCATCATCGCCGACAGCGCCCGCTCCTCCCGCTGCTTCATCACCTCGGGGTCGGCGCCCATCGAAGGCAACTCCACCTGCTCCCGCGCCCTGCGGATCTGCCGCTTCTCCTCCTCCAGCCGCTCCGCCTGCGCCTCGGCCCGGAACGCCTCCTCCAGCCGCGGCGCCACCAGCCCCGAGCGGTCGATCACCGCGATCGTCCCGCTCACCTTCGACGACATCTGGCTCATCAGCACCTGCATCAGCGGGAAGATCGCGAACGCGATCAGCGGCGGCGCCAGCACGCCGAAGATGAACCCCTTGGTCGCCACGGTGGCGATGTACTCTCGAAATGCGACGACAAACGTCCGGTGCATGGTGGGCTCGCGGGGTGCGGGGTGCGGGGGGGGGCAGCCAGGAGTGGTCAGCCAGGAGTGGTCAGCGGGCAGTCGGGAACGGCCGCCTCGGGTGCCACGCCGGTCCCCGGCGTGCGTCCGTGATGCTCTCCAAGCCCCGCCGGGGACCGACGGGGGACCCAGTCAGGACTCGACGAGTTCACGCTCGGCGTCCGCCGCCATCCCTTCGGGCGTGGCGCTCGCTCCGACCAGCGAAATGAAGATGTCGTCCAGGCTGGGCCTCTTGAGTTCGACGCGCCGCAGCCGGAATCGCGACGACAGCGCCCCCATCACCCCGGACGGGTCGGCGTGGTCGTCCAGCCGGACCTCCATCCCCCGCGGCAGCGCGTGCGTCGAACGCACCCCGGGCACGGACTCGATCACCCCCGCGTCCAGCGCCGTCCCGTCCAACGGCTCGATCACCACGCTCCGCGGGTCGTGCGTCCGCCACACGTCCTCGATCGTCTGGTCCAGCACCTTGACGCCCTTGTTGATCATGAACAGGTGGTCGCACAACTGCTCGGCCTCGAACATGGCGTGCGTCGAGAAGATCACCGTCCGCCCCGCCGCGTTCTGCTCGTCGATCAGGCCGCGCAGCAGCCGGCGGTTCACCGGGTCCAGCCCGCTGAACGGCTCGTCGAGGATGATCAGTTCCGGCTCGTGGATCACCGCCGCGATGAACTGCACCTTCTGCTGCATGCCCTTGGACAGTTCCTCGCACTTCTTCTTGTGCACCTCGCCCAGCGACATCCGCTCCAGCCACCCGCGCACCTTCCGGTCCAGCCCGTGCGAGGGCATGTTCTTCAGCCGCGCCATGTACGTCAGGAACTCCCCCACCTTCATCTTCTTGTACACGCCGCGCTCTTCCGGCAGGTACCCGATCCGGTCCTTGCTCTCGATCGCCGAGGGCTTCCCCAGCACGCTGATCTCGCCCCGGTCCGGGTAAAAAATGGACATGATCATCCGGATCGTCGTCGTCTTCCCCGCCCCGTTGGGCCCGAGGAACCCGCACAACGACCCCGTCCGGATCTGAAGGTCCACGTTGCTCACCGCGACCTTGTCTCGGAACCGCTTGGTGATGCCCCGGAGTTCGACGGCGTACTGGGTCAAGAATCGCTCCTCTCCGCCTCGTGGGCGGGTTCCAGGCACAGGGACGTCCCGGCCCCGAGAACAAACCGAGACCCTACCAAACCCCTTTCTCCAGCAATCCACCATCGACAGGGTGGGGATTCAACGCAATCGTACCGATTCTGTCCGTGCCGGTTTCAAGGCCCGCTTCACTTCATCCGTGTATCCGGATGAATGGATATAATGACGAAGAGCAGCGGCCTCCGGCGCGATCGCCGGTTGGCCGGATTCGCTGCCTTGGTGAGTCCCCCCCGCGCCGACATTCCGACGCGTTCTCCCCCAACGGGCCACCCGGCCACGCCCCACTCGCCCGCAACCCCATGCCAAGCCGCTTCCTCCAAGCCCTGTCCGACCGCGTGCTCGTCTGCGACGGCGCCATGGGCACGATGATCCACAAGTGCGATTGCGACCTGCACCGCGACTACCTCGGCAAAGAGAACTGCACCGAGATCCTGGTCCAGACGCGCCCCGAAGTCATCGGCGGCATCCACGAGGAGTACCTCCGGGCCGGCGCCGACATCGTCGAGACGGACACCTTCGGCGCCAACAAGCTCGTCTTCGCCGAGTTTGACCTGGTCGAACGGACCTACGACCTGAACAAGCGGGCCGCCGAGATCGCCCGGGCCGCGTGCGACAAGCACGCCACGAGCGACAAGCCGCGATTCGTGGCCGGTTCGATCGGGCCCGGCACCAAGCTGCTCACCCTCGGGCACACCACGTGGGATCAGATGCTCGACTCCTACGCCGAGCAGGCCCGGGGCCTGATCGACGGCGGGGCCGACGTGCTGCTCACCGAGACGTCGCAGGACATCCTGCAGGTGAAGTGCGCCGTGAACGCCTGCCTCAAGGCGCTCGAGGAGCGCGGGAAGACCACCGACGACGTGCCCATCATGTGCTCGGTGACGATCGAGACGACCGGGACGATGCTGCTGGGCACCGAGATCGCCGCCGCCGCCGAGGCTCTGCGCACCTACCCCATCCTCTCGCTGGGATTGAACTGCGCCACCGGGCCGCAGGAGATGATGGAGCACGTCGCGTGGCTGGGGAAGAACTGGGGCGGGACCATCGGCGGGCGGCGCGGCAGGCCGCTGGGAAAGCGCGTCAGCGTCATGCCCAACGCCGGCCTCCCCGTGCTCATCGACGGGAAGGCGGACTACGCGCTCAAGCCCGCTCCGTTCGTCGAGGCCATGGTCCGGTTCATCGAGCACGACGGCGTGAGCATCGTCGGCGGCTGCTGCGGCACCACGCCCGAGCACATCCGGCAACTCGCGGAGGCGGTTGAATCGCGCCGGAAGTCAGGCAAGAAACCCCGCGCCGTGGGCGCCGCGGTCACGCCCCCCGGCTGCTCGTCGCTGTACTCGACCGCCGAGTTCCGACAGGACAACTCGTTCCTCATCGTGGGGGAGCGGACCAACACCAACGGCTCGCGCCAGTTCAAGAACCTCCTCAACGCCGAGGACTGGGACGGCCTGGTCTCGATGGCCAAGGAGCTGGTCCGCGAGGGCTCGCACGTGCTCGACGTGTGCGTGGACTACGTGGGCCGTGACGGCGTGCGCGACATGCGCGAGGTCATCACCCGCTACGCCCGCCAGGTCTCCGTGCCGCTGATGATCGACTCGACCCAGGTCGACGTGCTCGAGGAGGGCCTGAAGCACGCCCCGGGCCGCTGCATCATCAACTCGATGAACCTCGAGGACGGCGAGGAGAAGCTCGCCCACATCTGCCGCCTGGCGCGCACCTACGGCGCCGCCGTGGTCGCCGGCACCATCGACGAGGACCCGCTGGAGGCGATGGGCAAGACCGCCGAGCGCAAGATCGCCATCGCCAGGCGCATCGCCGACCTCGCCGTGAACAAGCACGGCCTGCCCGCGTGCGACATTCTCTTTGACCCGCTGGTGCTGCCCATCACCACCGGCGTCGAGGCCGACCGGCGCCTCGCCCTCGAAACCATCGAGGGCATCCGACGCATCAGCGCCGAACTGCCCGAGTGCGGCACCTGCGTGGGCCTCAGCAACGTCTCGTTCGGCCTGAAGGCCGACGCGCGGGTGGTGCTCAACAGCGTCTTCCTGCACGAGTGCCGCGAGGCGGGCCTCACCGGGGCCATCGTCCACTTCTCGAAGATCCTGCCCCGGAAGGACATCCCCGACGATCAGTGGAACGCCGCCCTCGACCTGATCTACGACCGGCGGCGTGAGGGGTTCGACCCCCTCACGGCGTTCATCTCGCTGTTCCCCGATGAGGCGGGCGGCAAGAGCGGCAACGCCCCCGCGGGCAAGAAAAAGCAGTCGCTCGCCGACCTCCCGCTCGAAGACCGCCTGCAGCGCCACATCATCGACGGCGAGACCCGCGACCTTACCAGGTCGCTCGACGAAGCCCTCGCCAAGTACCCCGCGCTGGAGATCGTCAACGACCACCTGCTCGCGGGCATGAAGGTCGTCGGCGACCTGTTCGGCAAGGGCGACATGCAGCTGCCCTTCGTCCTGCAGAGCGCCGAGGTCATGAAGGCCGCCGTCGCCCACCTGCAGCCTCACATGCCCAAGACCGACTCCGGCGGCAAGGCCAAGATGATCCTCGCCACGGTCCAGGGCGACGTGCACGACATCGGCAAGAACCTCGTCGACATCATCCTCAGCAACAACGGCTACGACGTGGTGAACCTGGGCATCAAGCAGCCCATCAGCGCGATCCTCAAGGCCTACCACGAGCACAAGGCCGACGCCATCGGCCTCTCGGGCCTGCTCGTCAAGAGCGTCGGCGTGATGCGCGAGAACCTCGAAGAGATGCGCACCCTCGGCATGAACGTGCCCGTCATCCTGGGCGGCGCCGCCCTCACCCGCCAGTACGCCGAGGACGATCTGCGCCGCGTCTACCCGAGCGTCTATTACGGACGCGACGCCTTCGAGGGCCTCCGCTTCATGGACCTGCTGCACGCCAAGAGCCTGAGCACGATCGAGGAGGAGATCGCCGCGCGCAACCGCCAACGCTCCGAGGCCGAGGCCAAGTTCGCCCCGCTCCGCGGGCAGGAAACCTCGATGCAGGGCCGAATCCTCGAAGCGGTGGGCGCGGGCGCGGCGCCCGCCAACGAACCCGGAGCGTCGGCGTTGGGACAGGGCCCCGCGTCCTCGACACCACGGCCTCGGTGGACCCCCTCCACCGAGAGCGGGACCTCACGCTCCGAATCCATCGGCGCCGCCGGCGTCCGCACCCTCGAACCCAACGACATCCCGCAGCCCCCCTTCTGGGGCTCGCGCGTCATCGACGAATCCGCCCTCAACCTCGACCACGTCTACGGCTTCATCAACACCATCGCCCTCTTCCGCGGCCAGTGGCAGTTCAAAAAGGGCAACCTCTCGGAGGACGACTTCCAGGCCCAGATCTTCGACGAGATCAGACCCATCTTCGAACGCCTCAAAGGCCAGTGCCGCGACGAGAAGATCCTCACGCCCCGGGTGGTCTACGGCTACTGGCCCTGCAACGCGGACGGCGACGACCTGGTGGTGTTCGACGCGGCGGACCCGTCGCGGGAAGTCGAACGCTTCCGCTTCCCACGCCAGAGGGGCCAGCAGCGGCTGTGCATCTCCGACTTCTTCCTTCCCCTCTCAAGCGGCCGGCGCGACGTCCTCCCGCTTCAGTGCGTGACCATGGGCAAGGCCGTGAGCGAGCGCGGCAGGAAGCTGTTCGAGAGCAACCAGTACGCCGAGTACCTTTACCTGCACGGCATGGGCGTCGAGTGCGCCGAAGCGCTGGCGGAGATGTGGCACAAGCGGGTCCGCCAGGAACTCGGCATCGCCGGCGACGATTCGCCGCGGCTGCGGGACCTGTTCATCCAGAAATACCGCGGCAGCCGCTACTCGTTCGGCTACCCCGCCTGCCCGGACATGTCCGACCAGGAGAAACTCTTCCGCCTGCTCAGGCCGGAACGGATCGGCTGCGAACTCACCGAGAACTGGCAGATCGACCCCGAACAGAGCACCTCCGCCATCGTGGTGCACCACCCGCAGGCCAAGTACTTCAACGTGTGAACGCGACGCGCGCCCCGGACGCCGGGCAACCCCGCACCCCGGCCC
>CAZDYM010000025.1:0-15805 GCA_964509325.1 uncultured Phycisphaeraceae bacterium | reverse complement strand
TCGATCCTCGTCTGGCGCTGGTCCCTGTGGGGCGGGACAGCGGGCATGGTGTTCTCAAGCCTCACGAGCGTGGCCCTGCAGTGGAAGACGATCGCGCGGGCCTTCACCGGGGTGAAGGGCGGGGGGGGCGAGTCGGCCGAGCTCTCCCGCGTCGAGGTTCCCGGGATGTGGATGGTCATGGGGATGCTGCCGATCACCGTCGCGATGGTGTGGCTGCAGATCGTGGCCTTCGGGGTGTCGTGGTACGCCGGGGTGATCGCGGTGGCCATGAGTTTCGTGCTCTCGCTGGTGGCGAGCCGCGCGACGGGCGAGACCGACACGACGCCGATCGGCGCGATGGGAAAAGTCATGCAGCTCATGTTCGCGGCGCTGGCGCCGAAGAACATCGCCGCCAATCTCGCCTCGGCGGGCATCGCGGCGAACTCGGCGTCGTCCTCCGCCGACCTGCTCACCGACCTCAAGACCGGCTACCTGCTGGGCGCGAACCCGCGCCGTCAGTTCCTGGCGCAGTTCTTCGGCGTGTTCTTCGGCACGCTCGCGATCGTGCCCATCTGGTACCTGATGGTCCCGACGCGGGAGAAGTTGGAGGCGTTCGCGCTGCCCTCCACGCGGGCCTGGGAGGCCGTCGCGCGGGTGCTGACCAAGGGCGTGTCGGAACTGCCTCAGAGCGCCGTGTACGCGATCTTCATCGGCGCGATGATCGGGGTGATGCTCCCGCTGGTCGAGCGGTCGCTGCCGGCGCGGGCCCGGCGCTTCATGCCGTCGGCGACCGGCATCGGACTGGCCTGGGTGATGCCCTTCCAGAACTGCTTCTCGTTCTTCGTCGGCGCCGTCGTCGCGATGATCTGGACGCGGCTGCACCGCAGGTCGGCGGAGAACTACAACGTCCCGGTGGCGTCGGGGCTCATCGCCGGGGAATCGCTCATCTCCGCCGGGCTGGCCATCGTCGCGACCGTGATCGGCATCGGGAAACTCCGCGGCTGGTGGTAGCCCGTTGTCAGGGTCCGGCGGCTTGTTCGGCTGTCCCTAAAGCACGGGGGCGGGAGTCTTGCGGCGGCGGCGTTTGATCCGGACAATCAAAACCGGGGTACGTGGTCGCACGGAACCCTGCAAGGGCCGCCGCCCTCTCGGAACATCGATCCACCGCCTACTCAGGAGTCGCCCATGTGCCGCAGCCTTTGCCTTGTCGGTTCGTGCGTGCTCGCCTGCTCGGCCCTGGTGGGCGTTGCCGCGACGGCGCGGGCCCAGTGCGGCTCCGCCGTGTGGGTGTACGTCAACCCCACTGAGCCGCAGCCCATGTCGTCGCCCTCGATGACGTACCACGTCGGGAAGCGGCGCACGATTCTCTTTGGAGGGATGATCGGGCTGGACTGGCCCAACGTGGTGGCCTCGCCCGACACGATGTCATGGGACGGCAGCACGTGGACGGTGCTGAACCCGCCGACGGGCTCGCCGTTCCCGCGGTACCAGTCGCCGATGGCGTACGACGCGGCGCGGGGGCGGCTGGTGATGCACGCCGGGGCGGCGGTGGAGTGGTCCCCGAGCATCCACCACATCCCGGGCACGTGGGAGTTCGACGGCGAGCGATGGTTCCAGATCACGCCCACAGGCCCGCTGGCGCGGCACTGCCACCAGTTGGTGTACGACAAGGCCCGCGATGTTTCGGTGCTGATCCACGGGAAGCACAACCTCGACGACGTGTGGGAGTACGCCGGCGCGAGCGGGGCGTGGACCTTCCGGACCACGGGTTCGATGGCCTCTCGGGCGTGGGCCGGGGCGGCGTACGACGAGGCGCGCCAGCGGGTGGTGGTCTACGGCGGGTACGCGGACAACTTCTCGAAGTTGGGTGACACCTGGGAATGGGACGGGTCGGCGTGGAGCCTGCGGAACGCCGGGCAGGCGCAGCCGGGCGGCCCGGGCACGCGCAACGGCATCGCCATGGTGTGGGACGCCGCCCGCGAGCGCGTGGTCATGACCGGGGGCGAATCGCTCACGGCGCAGCACGGCGACATGTGGTCGTGGGACGGCGCAACGTGGACGCTGGTGCCGACCACCGGGCTCACGCCGCACGTGAACCACGCCATGGCGTACGACACGCACCGATCGCGGGTGATCATCGCGGGCGGGGTGCGCGGGGCGAACAGCCTGGGCGGGACGTGGGAACTGATCACCGACCCGCGGATCGACGTCGCCACGCCGGATGTCTCGATCGACGCCGGCCAGAACGCGGTGATGACGGTGGGGGCGTCGGGCACCGGGGTGCTGACGTTCCAGTGGCGCAAAGGCGAGGTGCCGCTGGTGGACGGCGGTCGCTACAGCGGCACGTCCACGTCCACGCTGATCGTGACCGGGGCTCGGGAGGTTGATTCGGGCGAGTACAGCGTGATCGTGACCGGGCCGTGCGGTTCACGCACCCGCAGCCACGGCACCCTGACGGTGATCTGCCGGGGCAATATCGACGGCGTTGGGGGCATCACCACCAGCGACCTGACGGCGTTCCTGGCCTTGTTCGGGCAAGCGGTTTCCCCGAACAACCCGGCGGATTTCAACGGCGACGGGGCCGTGACCACCGCGGATCTGGTGTCGTTCCTCGCTGCGTTCGGCGACGAGTGCTGATCCCGCAGCGGACGGCTCGTGCCGCGGCCTGTCCCTTGATCGGAGGAATCGGGCCCGAACGGGTGTCAGGTTATCCACAGAAATGGTGAGTTACAGTGTCTTCGGTGACACGATTTGCGTCGGGTCTCGAAACGGGTACCATTTCAATTCCTTGATTTGCCCCCCCGGAAGGGCGGCGCAGCGTCCTCGGATGCGCGCCGCCTTCTTTTTTTTACAAAGGGGTTCCGGGCGCTGCAGGGGTCAGGATGGGCTTTTCGGACAAGGCTGAAGGGGGCGGGGGATTGTCCATTTTCGGACCTTGGTTCGTTCCGGACGCGTCGGACGTCTCCCAGACGGCCTGATCCGACCAGACCACCGGGTGTCTGGCGGCGGAGCGGCTGTGGGTCTTGACCGGCGAAGGGCGGTGTTCGATGAGGCGGGGGTCCTGGTCGCGCACGGTGCGCGTCAGGGCGTGGACCCGCCCTTCCGGAGGTTTCGGCCATGGCATTGCCGAACGAGAACACCCGTCCCGCGTTGGAGGCTGCCCGGAGCGCCTCGGCGTCGGGATGCCCCGTCAAGAGCGCCTTCGCGGGCGATCCCGACATGATGGAACTGATCCAGGAGTTCGCCGCGGAGATGCCCGAGAAGGCCCGCGTGCTGCAGGAGTTGTGGCAGCAGGGCAACCGCGCCGAACTGAAGCGGCTGGCACACCAGTTGAAGGGCGCCGGCGGGGGCTACGGGTTCGAGGCGCTGGGGGCGTGCGCCGGGCGGCTGGAGGCGATTCTGGGCGAGCAGGGCGCCGACGCCGAGCGGCTGCGCGAGCGTGTCGAGGAGCTGGTGGACATGTGCCAGCGTGTGCGGGCGTGAGGGTGCGTCGGGGCTGGGGCCCGCGGCGTGCGGCAACGATTCAGGCCGGGCGGAGTGCCCGGGGAGTGCAGGCCCAGGGAACAGGGGTGAACGCGTGCGACCACAAGACCAGGCACCGATCGCGCTGTTGATCGACGATTCGCCCTACATCCACCGCCTGCTGGCGGTGAAGCTGAAGGACGAAGGCATCGAGTTTCTGGCGGCGTTCAGCGGCCCCGAGGGGCTGGAGCTGGCGGAATCGCAGACGCCGTCGATCATCCTGCTCGACGTGAACATGCCCGACATGGACGGGTTCGAGGTGCTGCGCCGGTTGAAGGCCGACACGCGGACGATGGGCATCCCGGTGATCATGCTGTCGGGGCAGGCCAAGAGCACCGACAAAGTGATGGCGTTCGACATGGGCGCGATGGACTTTGTGCCCAAGCCCTTCGACGTGCACGAACTGAGGGCGCGCATCCAGAGCGCCATCAAGATCACCCAGTTGATGCGGCTGCTCGAGAACCAGGCGCGGATCGACGGCCTCACGGGGCTGTGGAACCGGGCGTACTTCAACGAGCGGCTGGAGTCGGAGCTCTCGAACGCGATCCGGCGGTCGACGCCGATCTCGCTGGTGATGTGCGATCTGGACCACTTCAAAAGGCTCAACGACACCTTCGGACACCCGGCGGGCGACGCCGTGCTGCAGGGCTTCGCCCAGGTGCTGCGGGCCGAGCTGCGGGCGTACGACATCGCGTGCCGTTACGGCGGGGAGGAGTTTGCGCTGATCCTCCCCGGGGCGACGCAGGTGGAGGCGTCGGGGGTGTGCGAGCGCATCCGCGGGGCGATCTCCGAGAAATCGTGGCGGAAGTACCCGGAGATGAAGGTGACCGGCTCGTTCGGGGTGACCAGCGCGGGGCTGAGCGGGCTGAACGACGCGTCGAGCTGGATCGAGGCGGCGGACCGGGCGCTGTACGCCGCCAAGACGGGCGGGCGGAACCAGGTCAAGCTGTTCGATGAGCGGTTGGGCGCCGAGCAGCAGCCGTTGAAGATGGCGGGTTGATTCGGCGGGTTCGTGCCGGGGGGCGTGCACCGGGGGGGCCGGGACCGGGGGGGCCGGGACCGGCGGGCTCTCACCGACGGGCTCCGCGCGGGGAGCCGTTCAGGCGGTGCGGGAGGGGTTGAATCGGACCATCAGGCGGATGCGGGCGGGGATGAGCATCCCGCGGGCGACCGGCGAGGACGCGCTGGGCGGCTGCTGGGTGCCGGGCTCGCGTGCGGGCTTGATCCCCGCGGGCGGGGCCCAGAAGCCGAGGGCGGCCAGCAGCGCGAGCGCGGCGGCGGCCCGGAGATTGCCGTGTCTTGTGTTCATGTCGAGCCTCAGGGGGAAGATACCCCATGGGGCGCGGGCCGCCAGTGAAACCCGTCGGAGCGGTGCCACGACCGCGCCGAATGTGCGGGCGGTGACGCGCGGCCGGCGGCGCGTCGCGCCCGTGAGAGGATTTCCGGACCCCGACCCGGACCGCGAAGTCCGCTCGGCACCGGCGGGACACCGGCGCCGGCGGGTGATCCGCAGCGCCGCTTCATTTCGCCGCGAGGAGTTCCTCGATCTTCTCGGTCAGCTGCCGATCGCTGGGCGCGACCCGGGAATCGAATCGGGCGACGACGTTCCCGGACCGATCGACGAGGAACTTGGTGAAGTTCCACTTGGGGTCGCCGCCGATGGGAGCGGGCTGGGCGGCGAGCTGCTTGTAGAGAGGGTGCTGCTTCTCGCCCTTGACGGAGATCTTCGAGAACATCGGGAAGGTGACCTTGTAGGTGTCGTGGCAGACCTTTTTGATGTCCGCTTCGGAGCCGGGCTCCTGGCCGCCGAAGTCGTTGGCGGGGAATCCGAGGATGACCAGGCCGGCGTCTTTCTTCCGGGTGTAGAGCTCCTGAAGGCCCTTGTACTGAGGGGTGTAGCCGCACTTGCTGGCGACGTTCACCATCAGGATCACCTTGCCCTTGAAGGATTCGAGGCTGACGTCGTTGCCGTCGATGTCCTTGAGGGTGTACCCGAGCACGTACGGGGAAGGCGCGTCGGTCGGCGACGCGGCGGGCGCGGACGGCCCGACGGGCTTGTCGCCCTGTGGCGACATCCCGACCATCCCGAATCCAGCCACAACCAGCCCGGCGAACAGCATGGAGGCAAGGGTCTTCTTCATGACCATGATCCTACAGTCCAATCGCGGCATAGTTGAACTCTGTCGAACGGTCCGGTTCTGTGTGAACCCGCCACCCCCGCCGGTGGCCCCGGGCGAAGCGGCCGACTTTGGGCGGCTCGCGGAGGGGCTGGCGCCCGGAGAGTCGGGCCGGAAGCGTCCGGCGGTCGAGCCTCGGCACCAGAACGGTTTCGGCGGCGTGCCCACCATGCACGGCCTCGGGAGGTACTACGAGATCGAGGCGGTGTGCGCGGGCGAACCGGATCCGCGAACGGGCTACCTCGTAAACATCAAGGACGTGGACCGCGCGGTTCGTTCGACGGTGGTGCCGACGATCGAACAGACATGCCACGAGCGGCCGCGCGTCGAGCCGGCGGCGATCATGTGGCCGCTGTTCCGGCGCTGCGAGAAGGCGCTGCCGGCGCGGCTGGCGAGCCTGCGTTGGCGCCTGACGCCGACCTACAGTGTCGAAGTGAGCCGGGACGTCCCAACTCGTGTCATTCTTCGGCAGCGGTTCGATCTCGCGGCGGCGCACCGTCTGCATGTGCCGGAGATGTCCGATGAGGACAACCGGGCGACCTTTGGGCGGTGCAACAACCCGAGCGGTCATGGGCACAACTACCGTCTTGAGCCGGCGGTGGCGGTCGATCCGGACGCGGGCGACCCTTTCACGGTGGCGGACCTGGAGCGCCTGACCGCCGAGGCGATCATCGAGCCGTTCGACCACACGCACCTGAACAAGGACACCCCGGAGTTCGCGGAACGGGGGGGGCTGAATCCGTCGGTGGAGAACATCGCGAAGGTGTTTTACGGGCGTCTCCGATCGGCGCTTCAGATGGAACGCGCGGATGTTGAGCTGGTGTCGATGACGGTGTGGGAAACCGACCGGACCTGCTGTACCTATGCCGAGAAGGGCGCGTGAAGGACGGCGTGGAAGCGGCCCGGACAGTTCACGAACTTCCGGGCGGACGTTGGTCCGCGGCCTAGACTCCGCCGATCGAAGTTAGGGGCCGAGAGGTGCTCGGAGCCGGCCCCGGCAGGATGGAGCCGATGCGAGAACGGTGCGGAAGCAAGGTCGAACCCGGGATCGCGAGCACCCGAACAAAGGACTCGGAGCGTCGGCGCCGGGTGTCTTGGAGGAGCGAGCACGCTCGGACGTTCGTCGAGCCCCCTCAAGCACGGGCTCGCTTTTCGGACGGCCCAAGGAACTCACGGAGCACGCTTGAAGCCACGCATGACCACGTTGATTGATTCCGGCACAAGCCTGATGGCCCCGTCGCGCCCGCCCGTGCCGCCGTTGCCGCCGGGGGGCGGTCGTCGTGGCGGGAAGCAGGGCGGACCTGGGGGCGGGCCGGGGGGTGGTTCGCGGGGAGGTCCGGGGGGTGGTCCGGGGGGCGGTCCGGGGGGTGGTCCGGGGGGCGGGGGCGGGAGCGGCGATCAGGCGACCACCGGCTCGCCGTTCAACCGGTCGAGCATGGGGTGGGTCGTGCTGGTGACGATGGCGTTGATGATGGCGTTTGTGCTGTACACGCTGGGCCCGCAGAAGACGACCAAGACGTGGGCGGAGTTCCGGAACCTGTACGAGGGCGGGGAACTGAACAAGGCGACGGTGCGGGTGGAGGAGAACGCGATCACGGCGGAGTACCGCCAGCCGACGACGCCGGGGGGTCCCGCGGAGCGGATCAGCGTCGGGTTTCTTCCCTCGGCGCGGGAGTACTGGGTTGGAGAGGTCAATAAGCTCACGCTCGGCAACTTCAAGGAGCCTCAGGGCCCGTCGGCGCTGGTGCAGTTTCTGCTCTCGCCGCTGCTGTGGACGCTGCTGATCTTCGTGCTGATCTGGTGGGTGATCTCGCGTGGGCTGCGTGGGGCGGCGGGCCCGGGCGGGATGCTGGGGAACTTCGGGAAGTCGCGGCACAGGATGCTGGCGCGTGAATCGACGGGGATTACCTTCAAGGACGTCGCCGGCATCGAGGACGCCAAGGAAGAGGTTCACGAGATCGTCGAGTTCCTCAAGCACCCTAAGAAGTTCATGCGGCTTGGCGGGCGGATCCCCCGCGGGGTGCTGCTGGTGGGCGACCCCGGTTGCGGCAAGACGCTGCTGGCCAAGGCGATCGCGGGCGAGGCGGACGTGCCGTTTTTCTCGATCTCGGGATCGGATTTCGTGGAGATGTTCGTGGGCGTCGGGGCGTCGCGGGTGCGCGACCTGTTCAAGCAGGCCAAGGACTCGGCGCCGTGCATCATCTTCCTGGACGAGATCGACGCGGTGGGTCGTCGGCGCGGCGGCGGGTTCACCACCGGCGGGCACGACGAACGCGAGCAGACGCTGAACGCGATCCTTGTCGAGATGGACGGTTTCGACTCGTCCGACCAGGTGATCGTGATCGCGGCGACCAACCGGTCGGACGTGCTGGACCCGGCGCTGACGCGCCCGGGGCGGTTCGATCGGCAGGTGCAGGTGTCGCTGCCGGACCTGAAGGGGCGGCTGGAGATTCTGAATGTCCACGCGAAGAAGATCAAGCTGAGCCCGGACGTGGACCTGGAGCGGATCGCCAAGGCGACGCCGATGTTCAGCGGGGCGGAGTTGGCGGCGCTGATCAACGAGGCGGCGATCATCGCGACGCTGGGGGAGAAGGAGTTCGTGGAGCACGACGACCTCGAGGAGGCCCGCGACAAGGTGAAGTACGGGCGGAGCGCCAAGAGCCGGAAGATCGAGGAGAAGGAGCGGGTGGCGACGGCGTACCACGAGGCCGGGCACGCCGTGCTGCAGGTGCTGCTTCCGGACGCCGACCCGCTGCACAAGGTGACCATCATCCCGCGGGGTCAGTCTCTGGGCAGCACGCTGAGCATGCCGGAGAAGGACCGTTACGGGTACTCGAAGAAGTGGCTCGAGGCGACGATGCGGGTGCTCTGCGGGGGGCGGATCGCGGAGGAGCGGAAGACCGGCGACGTGTCCAGCGGCGCGGCGATGGACATCCAGATGCTCACCGGCATGGCCCGCGCGATGGTGCTGCAGTGGGGCATGAGCGACCGCGTCGGGTTCGTGCGGTACTCGGGGGTGGACAACCGCGAGATGTTCATGCCCGAGCGGGAGTACTCGGAAGAGACCGGGCGGGTGATCGACGAGGAGATCCGGCGGTTCTCGAACGAGGCGTACAACGACGCGCGGAGGCTGCCCGAGGCCAACTGGGAGAAGGTCGAAGGCGTCGCGCTGGCGCTGCTGAAGCACGAGACGCTGACGGCGGAGGAGGTGAAGCGGCTGATGGACGGCAAGCCGCTGGGCAAGCCGAGCGTGAGCGAACTGCTGGAAGCGGAGGCGAAGCGGAACCAGCAGGCTTCCGCCGCGGCGGCGTCGTCGGCGCCGCCGGCGGAGAGCGCCGGTGGGGGCGCCGAAGCGGGTGGGTTGAGCCCGAAGCCGGCGTGAACGGCCGGCCCGTGCGGGGTCGCGCGCTGAGCTCGGGGTGGTCGTCCGCACCGTCACCGGGATCGGGGGCCGAATCCCGTGGGCCGGGCCGGGTTGGCCGCGCCGTTCGGTGTGCGGGCTGCTCTCACGCCGGGGCGCAGGCCCGTCGCATGAAGTGGTCGAGGTAGCGTTCGAGGAAGGCGTCGAGGGCGGCGACGGTGGTGTGGTGGTCCATTCCCCAGATGTTGACGACGGGGTCGATGAGTTCGATGTCCATCTGGACGGTGAGGACGTTGGCGACGGTGAAGACGCCGGGGAGTTTGTCGGTGAGGAGGGCGGAGAGGGCGTTGACGCCGGGGCCGCCGATGCTGACGGTGGGGAGCGAGCGGAGGTCGTCGTTGTTGAGGTACCAGACGTCGGAGCAGACGATGACGTTGGGCTGTTCGAGGGCGTCGGCTTCGGGGTTCGATCGCTGGCGTTGCCACCATTCGAGCATCTGGTGGCGCAGGCGGTAGGCGAGCGGTCGGTCGGCGGCCTCGGCGCGGAGGTGGGCTCCGGTGACGATGAGCACGCGGGTGGCCGCGGTGTGGTCGGGGGGTGTGAGATCGAGGGGGACGGAGGGCATGGGGTGCAGGTCAGCGCATCGGCGAAGCGGCACACGAAGGCGGCGTTTGGGAGTCTACCGGGCGAAGTCGATGACGAAATCGGCGCGCGGGCCGCGATCGACGGGGTCCGGCGCCGCGGCCGCGGCGCCGAGGGGTGTTTCGGTCTCTTTGGAATCGAGGAACGACACGGTGACGACGCGGGTGCCCGGTCGGAGTTCGCGGAGAGCCTGGTTGAGACCGCCGTCGTGCTCGGCGTGGAAGGCGCCGACGACCAGCACGACGGGTCTGTGCCCGGCGTCGATGGCGCGGGCGAGGCTGTCGGCCATGGTCCAGTCCCACACCTGCTGGCTGCGGAACATGGCGTCGTGGGTGGGGTTGACGGGGTCGCCTCCCATGATGCGCTCGAAGTCGTCGCGGTAGCGGCCCTCGATGAGGCGGGTGGGGATTCGGAACAGGGCCCGCTGGCGCTCGTTGAGGTTGAGGAGCCGTTCGTAGCCTTCGAGGCGGGCGAGGCGGACGTAGCGGCGCGGCGCGTTGGCGGCGATGACGGGCAGTTGCTTCGCCTTCGCCGAGTTGACCATGGCGCGGTGGCCGGGCGGGAAACTCTGGTCGGCTCGGGCGCCCGTCCAGCCCATGGCGCTCACGAGCCCCGCTTCGTCGGTGATGCCCGCGAGGTAGTCGTCGAGTTGGACCTGGTGGTCGCGCTCCCAGAACTCGAGCGCCAGCGCTGGCCGCGTCGCGATGCCTTGGCCGTCGATGAAGTCCACGAGGCTGCTCCAGAGCGCCGCCGCGCCCGCGAGACCGGGCTTGAATCCGTGCCGTTCGGCGACGATCACGGCGTCCGCGCGGCCGCAGGTCTCAACCAGTTCTGTCCACGAGGCCGCGCCGCCGTCGCCTCGCACCACGGGGGTTTGGCGGGCCTTCGCCATGTCCTGTTCGGTCAGCGCCGGGGCGACGGACGGCCCACGCGTTTCGCGTGCGGCCCCGCTGGATGCGCAGGCGGGCAGCGCAGCGGTCAACGCGAGCAGGGCGCACCGGGCGAGCAGGGAGGTCATGGTGGAAGGGTACCGCCCGGCGGGATCGGTCACCGACCGGTGCCGAGGGTCGCGCGGAGCCGACGTTGGACCGTGGTTCCGTCCACCTCGGCGCGGGCATCGACCTGGGCCGCCTCAAGGCCAGCGGCCTTCACCGACCCGCCCCTTGACTTCCGTCCCCCGCGCTGTTCCAATCATGGCGACGCCGCTCTCGCGGCGTCGGGTCCTTTCCGGGCCCTCACTCCGCCCGCCCCGGCGATTTCGCCGTGATCGCGGGCCAACTCGCCCGCGGCACGGGAACCGCGGGCGGCGCCGTGAAAGACATCCTGCATGAACACGCTGACCGGCATTCTTGAGTGGCCGTCGCGCGCCGAAGGCCATGTGCGCCAGCTCAACGGCGACCGAATCGTCCACAACCCGTCTGACCCGGTGGTCCCCGTCGTTCTGGGGCAGACGTACCCTCTGCGTCACGGCGTGGAGGTGACGGTCGAGGTGGTGGAAAAGCGGCCGAACCGGCGCCGGCGCGGCGGGGGGCGCGGGGAAGCGCGGGCGGTGGTGGAACGCGTGGTGGCGATCGAGGGGATGCCGCCGGAGGAGTACGCCAAGCGGAAGAAGTTCGAGGAGCTGAGCAGCATCGACCCGCAGCCGCGGCTGCAGCTGGAGTATCCGGGGTGCCCGCCGTCGTGCCGGTTGATTGATTTGTTCTGCCCGATCGGTCGCGGGCAGCGGGCGTTGATCGTGGCGCCGCCGAAGGCGGGCAAGACGGTGCTGCTGAAGGACATCGCGGGTGCGCTGGCGAAGAACCACCCGGATCTGCTGGTGTACGCGCTGCTGATCGACGAGCGTCCGGAGGAGGTGACGGACTTCCGTCGCAGCGTGCCGGCGCAGGTGTTCGCCAGCAGCAACGACCATGACGTGGAGCGGCACATCGCGGTGGCGGAGATGGTGATCGAGCGGTGCCGTCGGATGGTCGAGGCGGGGCGGCACGTGGTGGTGCTGCTGGATTCGCTGACGCGGCTTGGGCGGGCGTTCAACAACTCGAAGAAGCACGCCAACTCGGGGCGCACGATGACGGGCGGGATCGACAGCCGGGCCCTGACGGTGCCGAAGTACCTGTTCGGCTCGGCCCGGAACACGGAAGAGGCCGGGAGCCTCACGGTGGTCGCGTCGTGCCTGATCGAGACCGGCAGCCAGGGGGACCAGGTGATCTTCGAGGAGTTCAAGGGCACGGGCAACATGGAGCTGATTCTGGACCGGAAGATCAGCGAGAAGCGCCTGTTCCCGGCGATCAACCTCGCCGCCAGCGGAACGCGGAAAGAGCACCTCCTGATGGGCGAGGCGGAGTTGAAGACGGTGACGGCACTCCGGCGGCGGCTGATGAATATGCCCCCGCCTCAGCAGGTGGAGCAGCTGCTGGCGGCGCTGGGGCGGTTCAAGACGAACGCGGAGTTGGTGGGGAGCGCGGCGGGCTGAATCGACGGGTCTACTGCGGGCGCTTGTAATACCGGTCGATGTAGAGCGTGTAGTCGCTGGTGGTGGCCTTGCCGGGCTCGACATCGAGGTACAAGACGTGCCCGTCCATGAAGGCGGCGGTGGCTTTGTTCTTGCCGCCGTGATCGCCCTGTTTCTCGTACCCGCCGACGGCGACGAAGTCCATGGTCTGGTCAAAGAGCCACACGAACCGGGCGGGGGAGCGGAAGTTGGCGATTTTGAACATGGTTTTGTAGCGTTCCCACAGCGGCAGGGTGTTGGCGCCGGAGGGGTGGAGTCCGGCGCGGCGGGTGGCCTCGTACCACCACTGCACGTTCATGTGGTAGGAAGTGCCGACGTCGTCGTAGGAGGTGATGGTGCCGTTGGGGACGGTCCCGGGCGTCCAGAAGGTTCGCTGGAGGGTCCCCGGGTCTGAGGGGCAGCGGTAGGTGAAGAGGTCCATGCGTCCGCCGGGCGGGTCGATGAGGGCGCGCTCGGGCTCGACGTAGGGGTTGAGGGGGGCTTCGTGGATGGCCCGTTTGGTGGCGGGGGAGGTCCAGTAGGAGGAGGTGGTTTTCCCGCCGAAGTCCCACGAGTTGAACATCACGACGGTGCTGTTGGGCGGGATCCAGGCGGGGAAGACGGGCCAGAGGCCGTCGTGGTCGGCGGCGTAGCTGTTGGCGGCCATGGTGATGTCGCGGGCGTTGCTCAGGCAGGTCATGAGACGGCCCTGCTCGCGGGCGCGGCTGAGAGCCGGGAGCAACAGGCCGACGAGCAGCGCGACCACGGCCACGACGACCAGCAACTCCACGAGCGTAAAGGCCGGCTGGGCCCTAACGGGTCGATGCTGTTGGCCCGGAGGAGTGGTCCAGTTGGGGAAGGGGGATTGCGCCCGCGGATGAGTCCGCGTGCCGCGTGACCGTGTTGCAGGCTCCGGCGGGCGCATGGTTCGCTCGCGACGTTCGGGGGTGCGGGGGCCTGGGAATGGGATTCGGGACGTTGGGCCGCCGAGGGGCCGGTCAAGAGTATCCGACCAGAAGGGACGAATCGGATTCGAGCCGTCGGGTGTTTGGCTGCCAATCTTTGGGCTGGTCTGAATCGGCGCGGCTCCTACACTCCGTCTTGGACCCCCCAAGCACAGTTGCCCGGGCCCGGGCCGGGCCGGGCGAAGCGGTCTTGGCCTGCCCGTGCGCAGGCGGGGCCGCCTCAGGAAGTGCCCTGGCTTCTCGCCGTTGTGTTCGGTTCTCTGACGCTCGATCCTGGTTCACCCCGTGTTCATCGACCAAGCCGTCATCCACGTGAAAGCCGGAGACGGAGGGAATGGCAAGGCCTCCTTCCGGCGCGAGAAGTTCGAGCCGAAGGGGGGCCCCGACGGGGGCAACGGCGGGAACGGCGGCGACGTGGTGCTGGTGGGCGATCCGAACGTCAACACGCTGTTGGATTACCGGCACCAGCGCCAGTGGAGGGCCAAGAACGCCGAGGCCGGCGGCAGCAAGAACTGCACGGGGTCCGATTCGGCGGACGTGGTGCTGGCGATGCCCCCGGGCACGCTGGTCTACAACGAGGAGACCGGCGTGCTGGAGGTCGACCTAGGGCTGCATCAGCGGCACGTGATCGCCAAGGGTGGGCGAGGCGGGCTGGGCAATCACGCGTTCAAGGGCCCCACGAACCAGGCGCCGACGGATTTCACCGAGGGCGAACCCGGTGAGGAGAAGCGGCTGCGGCTTGAGTTGAAACTGATCGCGGACATCGGGCTGGTGGGCAAGCCCAACGCGGGCAAAAGCACGCTGCTGGCGGCGTGCACGCGGGCGACGCCGAAGATCGCGGACTACCCGTTCACGACGCTGGAGCCGCAGTTGGGGATCGCGGAGCTGGACGCCGAGCGGAGATTGGTGCTCGCGGACATCCCGGGGCTGATCGAGGGGGCGTCGCGCGGGGTGGGGCTGGGGCATGACTTCCTGCGGCATGTCGAGCGGACGCGGGTGCTGGTGCACGTGGTCGAGGTCGAACCGTCCGACGGGAGCGACCCGATCGAGAACTACCACGTCATCCGGCGTGAGTTGGCCGGGCACAGCGCCGAACTGGCCGAGAAGCACGAGATCATCGCGGTGAACAAGGTGGACCTGCTGGGGGACGAGACGGACGCCAAGGCGGCGATCGACCTGTTCCGCAAGGGGCTCAAGCTGGGGCGGAAGGACCCGATCTTCGCGATCAGCGGCGCGGCGAAGACGGGGCTGAGGCCGCTGCTGGAGTCGTGCTGGGACCTGGTGAACGGCGCGGGCGTGGGCGGCGGGGCGCGCTGAGGGTGCTGGTTCAGTTTGGGCCGTCCGGCACGAATCCCTTCCGCGGGTTAGTGGCGTGATGGCGGAGTGGGCGCCGTCGTCGGCGCTTGGGTCACTTTGCGGAGCGCGGCGACCGAGAGGGCCAGCCCGCACAGGCTCAGCAGGCCGCTGGCGAAGTACGGGGCGCCGGGCAGGTAGAGCGGCGCGGCCGCGGTGTCGCCGAACACGCCGAAGAGCCAGCCGCCGATCATGGGTCCGAGGATGGCGGCGATGGAGTTGAGGCTGGTGAGGGCGCCCTGGACCTCGCCCTGCTCGGTGGGCGCGACGGTGCGGGTGACGATGGACTGGCCGGCCGGGCCGGCGATGCCTCCGAGGCTGGCCAGGGCGATGATGACATAGATCATCCATCCCTGCGTGGACAGGCCGTAGCCGAAGTAGGCGGCGACGCCGATGCAGATGCCGATGAGCAGCGCGCGCGGTTCACCCAGGCGGGGGATGATCTTGCGGGCCAGGAGCCCCTGGACGATGGCCGCGCCGACGCCGACGGCGAAGAGTGACAGGCCGGAGTCCCACGGGGTCCAGGCGTAGCGGTGCGCGGTGTAGAGCACCCAGGTGGCGTGCAGACCGAACATCGCGAGGTTCAGCAGGAACAGCGCCGCGGCGAGCCCGGCGACGACGGGGTAGCGGGCCAGGCAGCCGAGGCTGCCGGCGGGGTTGGCGCGGCGCCACTCGAAGGCGCGGCGCCGGTCGGTGGGGAGTGACTCCGGGAGCACGAAATAGCCCCACAGCCAGTTGGCCAGGCACACGCCCGCCGCGGCCCAGAAGGGCAGGCGGATGTTGATCTCCCCGAGCAGGCCGCCGATGAGGGGCCCGAGGATGAAGCCCAGCCCGAAGGCTGCCCCCATGAGCCCGAAGGCCCCGGCGCGTTTTTCGGGCGGCGTGATGTCGGCGATGTAGGCGTTGCAGGCGGTCATGTTGGCGCCCGAGATGCCGTTGAGGGCGCGGGTGACGAACAGGACCGCGATGTTCGGTGCGAGCGCGCCGGCGATGTAATCGAGGCCGGAGCCCAGGAGCGAGACCAGGATGACCGGGCGGCGCCCGTAGCGGTCGGAGAGGTTTCCCAGAACCGGGGCAAAGAGGAACTGCATCAGGGCGTAGGTCGCGGCGAGGATGCCGTAGAGTGGGGCGGCGTCCGCGTCGTTCTTACCGGTCAGCTGCTCGACAAGGCGCGGCGCGACCGGGATGAGCAGTCCGAAGCCGATCACGTCCATCAGGAGCGTGACGAAGATGAACCACACGGCGGGTTGACGGCGTGGCGCGGTCATTGATCGTTCGCGGGCGATGGCGAGGGGTCGTCGGGGGGGCGAGGACGGGG
>CAZDYM010000024.1:0-15930 GCA_964509325.1 uncultured Phycisphaeraceae bacterium | reverse complement strand
GCCCTTGGCCGCGAGCACCCACGCCGCGCCGGCGAGCACCGCGATGAGGCCCGCGCGCACGGCGTGATCGCGGGCCAGGTGGGTGATCGCCCACGCGCCGATCATCGCCGAGGCCCACGCCGAGCCGAGGGAGAGGTCGTCGGCGGCGCTGCCGGCGCGGACCGTGAACGGGCCGATGAGCAGCGCCCACCCCGACCCGATGGCGGCGAGCACCCCGGTGCGCCAGCGGAGACGCTCGCCCAGCATCACGCACGCGCCGACGCCGACCGCCGAGGCGGCCCACACCACGAGGTCGAGCATCAGCCCGTGGGAAGGTCGGAGGGTTGTTTCGGGGAGGAACTGGCGGGTGGGATCGACCTCCCACCAGGGGAAGCGGGAATGGGTGCTGACGAGACGGACCAGCACGGCAAAGAGGATCGCGCCGGCGGCGAGGGGGCGAAGGCGGTGCAGCGGGCGGCCCATCACGCGTTCTCTCGCGTGGGTGCCGGGTGCTCCTCCCGGCGAAGGACAGACGGGACCGCCGCCGCGCCGATTCGCGGGTTGCTGGCGTGCTCGTAGATGCCCAGCAGCGCCAGCACCACGCACGTCTGCACGCCGATCAGCACGGCCTGCCAGGGGTTGGCGGCGGCGAGCAGCACGCCGCCGATGCCAGTGACGGCCGCGCAGCCGCAGATCACCGCGAGCGTCTGGCGCACCGAGAGACCCCGGGCCCGGAGCCGGTGGCTGAAGTGCTGCTGATCGCCCACCAGCGGGCTCTTGCCCTGCGCGATTCGGATGACGCACACGCTCACCAAGTCGTACAGCGGGACGGCGAGGACGCACAGCGGCATGAAGACCGCGTACCAGTTGTTCGACGCCCGCGCGGCGTCCACATAAGTCGTACGGACCGTGAGGAACGCCAAGAGGAAGCCGACCACGAGCGAGCCGCCGTCGCCCATGAAGATGGTGGCGCCCGCGGTCGGACCGCGGCGGCGCGGCCAGGGGAAGTTGAAGACGAGGAACCCGAGCAGGGCCCCGATCAGCAGCGCCAGCGTCAGGGCGATGAACCACTGCCCGTGCATCACCGCGGCGGCAAGAAAGAACGACGACGCCACCACGCCCACGCCGCCGGACAGCCCGTCCATGTTGTCGATGAAGTTCATGGCGTTGGTGACGGCGATGAACCACAGCACGGTGACGACCCACGACGCCCACGCCCCGCCGACGTGGGCGTCGAGAAAAGTGAGCAAGCGGCAGTCGAAGCCGATGACCATCGCCGCCGAAGCGCCCGCGATGACGAGCAGTTTCGGGACCGCCGGGAGCGCGCGGCGGTCATCGATCAGGCCGAGGATGTGCAACGCCGCAAGGCAGATGAGCAGCGCCGTCGCCATCGGCGACTGGGCCTTCATGCCCGGGGCGTGGGCCTCCACGGCGGCGCGGACGGCCTCGCCCCCGACCATGCCCGCCAGCGGCCCGCCGGTGTTGGCCTCGAAGAGGCCCAGGGTCATCAGGACGGCGATGGTGGCGAAGACGGCGACGCCCCCGATATTGGGCACGCGGCGCAGTTCACGCTTCTGGTGCCCCGCGACGCCGGGGGAATCGTGCAGCGCGGCCCGCCGGCCGACCTGCCGCACGACGAGCGTGAGCGCGGTGGAAAGGCCCGCGGCGACGACCAGCAGAATGAAGACGAGCGCGAGCACGGGGGAACGATAACCGCCCGGCACGCGGGTGCCGTCGAACCCGTCGAGGGTGCCTGGTCCTCGCGCGGCGCGGGCGGTTCGCGACGCGGCCCGGGGGACGTTGTTGCTCCGGGCCGTTCGACGCGGGCCGCGGCTCACGGGGAGCGCGAAAAATGACCCCGCCAAGGGGCGGGGCCTGACGGTTGGGCGCGGAAGCGGCGGCGACTACTTGTTCCCATCGGGCGCCGGCGGGGCCACCGGCGGCAGGGTCGGCTTCATGCCGGTGTACTTCACCATGAACGCCAGGCGGTCGGTGGTCTCGGCGATCTGCTTGTCGGTGGGCTTGCCGGCGCCGTGGCCCGCGCGGGTCTCGATGCGGATGACCACCGGGGCGGTGCCGGCGTGGGCGTTCTGCAGCCGGTTGGCGAACTTGAAGGAATGGGCCGGAACGACGCGGTCGTCATGGTCGCCGGTGATGATGAGCGTGGCGGGGTACTTCACGCCCTTGATGAGGTTGTGCAGCGGGGAATACGCCAACAGGGCCTTGAACTCCTCGGGGTCTTCGCTGGACCCGTAGTCGTCCTTCCAGGCCCAGCCGATGGTGAACTTGTGGAAGCGGAGCATGTCGAGCACGCCGACGATGGGCACGGCGACCGCGAAGAGGTCGGGCCGCTGGGTCATCACGGCGCCGACGAGCAGGCCGCCGTTGCTCCCGCCCATGATGGCCAGGTGCTGCGGGCTGGTGTAGCGCTCGGCGATGAGGTACTCGGCGGCGGCGATGAAGTCGTCGAAGACGTTCTGCTTGCGGAGCTTGGTGCCGGCCTTGTGCCACTCTTCGCCGTACTCCCCGCCGCCGCGGAGGTTCGCGGAGGCGTAGACCCCGCCCATCTCCATCCAGGCGAGGTTGGCGACGGAGAACGAGGGCGTGATGGGGATGTTGAACCCGCCGTAGGCGTAGAGCAGCGTCGGGTTGGAGCCGTCGAGAACGATGCCCTTCTTGTGGGTGATGAACATGGGGACGCGGGTGCCGTCCTTGGAGGAGTAGAAGACCTGCTTGGTCTCGTAGTCGGCGGGGTTGAAGTCGACCTTGGCCTGCTTGAGCATGGTGCTCTTGCCGGTGGTCATGTCGTAGCGCCAGGTGGAGGGCGGGTAGGTGAACGAGGTAAAGGAGTAGAAGGTTTCGGTGTCGGTGCGGAGGCCGCCGAAGCCGCCCGCCGAGCCGATGGCGGGAAACTCAACGTCGCGGACGTGCTTGCCCGTGATGTCGAAGATGCGCACCTGGGTGGCGGCGTCCTTGAGGTACGACGCGACGAACTGGTTGTTGACCAGGCCCGCGCCCAGCAGCACGTTCTCGCCCTGCGGGATGATGGTCTTCCAGCTCTCCTTGCCCGGGCTCTTGGTGTCGATGGCGATGACCCGGCCCTTCGGGGCGTCGGTGTCGTTCGAGAAGTAGAACACCGGACCGTCGTTGCCGATGAAGGAGAACTCGGCGTCGAAGTCATCGATCAGCGCGACAAAGTCGGCGGGCCCGGGGACCCTGCCGTTGTTGCCCTGCAGGTCGTAGTAGTAGACCTGGTTCTTGTCGTCGGTGCCCTTGCTGATACCCAGGACGATGTACCGCCCGTCCTCGGACACGGTGGCGCCGAAGGCCCAGTCGGGCTGCTCGGTGTTCTGGTACACGAGCGTGTCGGCCGACTGGTCGGTGCCGAGTTTGTGGAAGAACAACTTCTGGAACTTGTTCACCGACTGGAGCTTGGACTCGCCCTCTTTCGGCTCGTCGTACCGCCCGTAGAAGAAGCCGGAGTTGTCGAGCAGCCACGCGGGCGAGGTGAACTTGGTCCACTTGATGATGTCGGGAAGGTCCTTCCCGGTGGCGACGTCGCGCACATGCCACTGCACCCAGTCGGAGCCGCCCGACGCCACGCCGTAAGCCAGCAGCGAGCCGTCCTGCGTAAAGCTCAGACCCGCCAGCGCGACGGTGCCGTCGCTTGAAAAGTTGTTGGGGTTGAGCAGCTCGCGCGGCTCGGCGTCGAGCGAGTCCTGCACGTACAGCACGCTCTGCTGCTGCAGGCCGGAGTTCTTGGAGAAGACGTACCGCGAGCCCACCTTGGACGGGGCGGAGTAGCGCTCGTAGTCCCACAGCCTGGTCAGGCGGGCGCGGATGGTCTCGCGCTCCGGGATGGCGCGGAGAATCGTGTTGGTGATCTTGTTCTGACCGAACACCCAGTCGGCGACCATCGGGTCCGTGGTGGCGTCGCCTTCGAGCCAGCGGTCGGGGTCGGGCACCTTCACGCCGTGGTACTCGTCGACGGTGTCAGAGTCGGGCACGTCCGGGTAGGGGATGACCTCGCTGTGAGGGCGGAAAGGCGGCGGCTGGGGCGCGTCCTTGGGCTTGGCGCGGGCGGCCTCCCCGTCACCCGCCAGCGCGCCGGCGGCGATCAAGAGGACCGAGGCGAGGGCCGCGATGGAACGGAGTTCGGCGAGCGGAACTGGGTGGACGCGGGGCATGGGTGCTCCTCAGGGGGTTCGGGCGGCTGCTGCGTCATTCGGCGGCGGACCGGGCCCGAACAACAGCCTCGGGGCCCGGCGGGCCTTCCCCAGATGGTATCGATGTGGCGCGGGAGGGTTGCGGGGGCACTCGAACGCCCGGCGTGCCGCGGTGGGGACGGGGTATCTTCCCCGGCATGAACCGGGTCCTCATCGTCACAGCGCTGGTGATCGTCGTGGGGCTCTCCTCGTGCGCGTCGCGGCGCGAGCCGATCCTGCAGCACCCGGAGATCCTCCACGTCGTGCTGGTGAAACTCAAAAACCCGTCGGACGCGCCGGACCTGTTCCGCGACGCGCGCGAAGCGCTGGGATCGGCGGGCCGGGATCGGAGCGTCAGCCCGGGCGTGCCCTTCACCATGGGCCGGCCCGAGGTCGACGGCTCGTACGACGCCGCCTTCGTGGTCGAGTTCGCCGACCAGCAGGCGTACCGACGGTATCTGGCAAGCAAGGGTCACGAGGACCTCGTGCGGGTTTGGCGGCCCCACATCGAGTCCATGCGGGTCTACGACATCGGACGGGCTTCGGAACCGGACGCCGGGACGATCGTCAAGCGGACGGGCGTGCCGGGGCCGCGGGATTGAACGCCCCGGCCCCGGGGCGCGGGCAGGGCTTCCATCGACCGCGTCGCCGGCGGTCTACTGCACCAGCCCCTGCGTGAGGCGCATGAACGCCGTTTCCAGGTTCACTTCTTCCTCGGTGAAGCGAACCAGCCTGAAGCCGGCGTTCACAAGGCGGCTGGGGATGTCGCTGGCCTGGGCGAGGGCGCTTTCTTCAAAGGAGAGTTGAATGACGGGCCTTCGCCCGGCGCCCTCGTTGCGGGCGGCGCCGCCCGCCACAGCCCCCCCGATGCCGTTGCTCACGGCCGCGAACGCCGGGGCCGCCTCCTCGCCGATGGTGACCTTCTTCACGCCCGGGACGCCGGCGAGCAGATTGGCGGCCTCCTCCGTGCGCTCGGCGACGACGACGAGCAGGGTGTGCTCGAGTTTCGCCCGCTTCATGATCTCCTTGACCGAGCCCGAGAAGATCAGGTTGCCGCGCTCGATGATGCCCACCACGTTGCAGATCTCCGCGAGGTCCCGAAGGATGTGGCTGGAGATGATGATGGTCTTGCCCATGCGCTTGAGCTCCTTGAGCAGCTCGCGCATCTCGATGCGGGCCCGCGGATCAAGCCCGGAGGCCGGCTCGTCCATCAGCAGCACCTTCGGGTCGTGGAGCAGCACGCGGGCGACACTCAGGCGCTGCTGCATGCCGCGGGAAAGGCTGTTGACCTCGGCGCTGGCCTTGAACGTGAGGTCCGTCAGTTCGAGGACGTCCTTGACGACCTGGTGCCGCTTCGAGCCGTGGATGTTGTACGCCGCGGCGAAGAACTCCAGGTACTCCGTCACCACCATGTCCTCGTAGGCGCCCATGAAGTCCGGGACGTAGCCGATGACGGGCCTGATCTGGCGGTTCTGGAAGCCGACGGTCAGGCCGTTGATGGTGGCCTGCCCGCGGGTGGGCTTGAGCAAGGTGGCGAGGATCTTGATGGTGGTGGTCTTGCCGGCGCCGTTGGGGCCGATGAAGCCGAAGCAGTCCCCCTCCTGGATGGTGAGGTTGAGGTTGTTGAGCGCGACGAGTTCGCCGTACTCCTTGCAAAGGTTGATCGTCTCGATCATCGGGGGCATGGGGTCTCGATTCGGTTCAACTCACCGCGGAGATCGCGGAGGGCGCGGAATGAGGCGGGGTCGGGGGGTCGGGAGTCGGAGACAGGTCGAGACGGGGTCCGGCTCGGTTCTGGCGGGCCTGCACCCGCCCCGGACTTGGTTCTTCGCTCGTCGCTCTCCGTGTTTGTGATCCGTGCACTGTGTTCCGTGATGTGTGTTTTCTCCTCTCGGTCAACCCGCTCCCCCGAACCTCGGCGGGGCGCTCGGCAGCGGATAGACCCACCGCACCACCGTCCGCCCCTCCGTCGGGCAGGGCTCGCCGTCCACGCTCAGCGGCGCCGGCGACGGCCCTTTCTCGATCTGACCGATCACGATGATGCACGGCTGGGTGAACCACTTCGACAAATCGAGCCCGTGGGACGCGAACCGTCGCAGATTCGGGATCCGCTTGGCCGTCGACGTGATCGCGCTGTCCCACTCCGGCTGCGGCACCATCGAGAACAGCGAGGCCAAGATATGGAAGTCCGGCGTCCGGGGCCCCACGCTCGAAGGCACGCTCGCGCCCAGGCTGGTGATGTCCGCGCGGGGAGCCAGGTTGGTGATGAAGGACTCAAAGCTGGGGTTCTCGCGGAACGAGAACGGGGCGAGGTCGAGGGCCACGCCGGGCTTCCACGGATCGGCGAGCGACCACGCGTACGCCGTGGAGGGCATGACCCCGGTGGACTTCAGGCGGAGTTCGGCCGCGGCGCGGGCCTCGGGGCTCTGCCCGGTGACGACGATCACTTTGACGTTGGAGAGTTCGGCGGGGAGGTTGTGGGCGAGTTTCCCGGACAGTTCCGGGACGCCGCGGCCGCCGGGGCCGGTGCGGACCAGTCGTGGGGCGTCCGCCGGATCGGGCGGCGCGGGCATGGACCAGGCGGGGCCGCCCAGCCAGTCGCCCTGGAACTGTCGGATCGTCGCGCGGGCGGGGACGCGGGCGGTGTGGAGTTTGCGGACATCGACGCCGTAGCCGCGAGCATCGGGGAACGGGGTGGGTCGGGCGTTCCCGATGGGCTCGGACCAGCCGGTGAGGGCCTGTCGCCACTGGGTGTCGGCGTCGGGCCGGCCCAGGGTCACTGCTTTGCTGCCGTACTCGGGCAGCAGGACGCTGGCCCACACGCGAGCGCTCTGCACCGGCTGCCCGTAGACGTGGGTGAGGTAGGTGAGGTGCTGGGCTTCGACCCTGCGAGGGCGCAGGGCCGTCGCGCCGGCCCAGGCGATCCCGGTGAAAACCAGGGAGGTGACGACGAAGGCGAGCCAGGCGTGCTGGATGCGCTTCTTCCACTTCAGAAAGGCGAAGCCCCCGGGTCCCGCCGCGAACCAGTAGATCGCGAAAACGAGCAGGCCGAGGAGCACGCCGACACCCGCGGCGCGCTGCTTGGCGATCTCGGGTCCGATGTACCCGTCAACGAACTCGGTCCCGGCCATGCCGAAGACCCCCCCCCCGCCGAGGTTTTTGGCGCGTTCTCCCGTGGGGATGTCGAATCGTCGGCCGATGACGCGGTGCCAGAAGGCGTCGGCGGCGAGCACGCCGGTGGGCAGGCGTCCCGCGCCGAGGTCAAGGCCGATGACGCTCACCATCCCGGTGCCGACGAGGCGCCGGGCCACGACGCAGCCGTTGGGCCCGGAGATCACCTCGACGAAGTCGCGGACGGACGCCTCCGGCTCGCCCTCGAACGACTGGATGACGGTTGTGTCGGGGAGGGGCTCGCGGGCCTCGGGTTCGTGGGTGAGCAGGGCGCGGTACGGCTCGAGGGGCTGGTCCTCCTGGCGGCGCACCTTGCACGCCGGCATGATGTCGAGCAGCGGGTTCGAGGGCGTGAACCAGGTCGAGCCGACGGGCGGGAGGGCGACGATCAGGTGCCCGCCGCGGTGCACCCACTCTCGGACGGCCTGTCGTCGGCTGTCCTCGAGGCGTTCGGGTCCGCCCGTGCCGCTGTCGGTCCACAGGAGCACCTCGTACGGGGCGAGGCCGACCCATGAGTCCGGCAACCCGTCGGGCGTGAGGCCGGCGACGACCTCGGTGGCCTCGTGGGCGGTCGGCAGGATGCCGCCGTCGGGGCTGGGCAGGCGGTACTGCTCCAGGCGGTAGGTTCGGCGTCCGATGACGCCCATCAGGGCCATGGTGGGGCCGCCGGTGCTGTTGCCCAGGACGTTGCGGGAGCCGAGGCGGGCGTAGGCGAGCTGTCGGCCGACTGGGATATCGCCATCCTCCGATCCGGTGTTCGCATCGGGATCGAGTTCGTGGACGCTGACGGTGACGACCGAGCCCTGCTGGAACTGCTTCGGGACGCGGAAGTAGAGCCAGGCGCGGACGCGGGTGGCCATGCTCAGGGCCAGGGTGCGGGTGGCGTACTGGGTGTCGCCGTCGTCGTCCTTGATGGCGACGCGGACGGCGACGTTGCGGGCCCTGTCGCTTGTGGGGTCCGCGAGGTTGAGGCTCAGGCCGCACCAATCGGATTCTCGGACGATGTCGCCGACACCGAACGATTCGACGTCGATGGTGATGATCTGGTTGGCGGCGTCCGGCCCGGCGGTCATCGAGCCCGCGGCCAAGGCGCCTTCCGATGTGGCCGAGGCGGATTCGGCTTGGCCTTCCGCCTGGCGTGCCGCCGCCGCCGCGGTCCACAGCGCCCAAGGCCCCGCCCCGGGCGAGAACACGGTGAGCAGGAATCCGAGGAGAAAGCAGGCGGCGGGGATGCTCCGCCGGGCTTTCGGACGCTGGAACATGCATCCAGTATACGGACGTGTTCGGGCGCGGTTCGTGGGATGCTCATGTCGGAACCCGGATCCGGACCTGAACGGGCCCCTGATTCGACCCGATGTGACCGGCATGGAACCAGTGACCATCGGCCCGACGGACGCGCTGATCGCGATGGCCGCTCTGGCGGCGGTGTTCGCGATGCTCTACGCGCTGGCTTCACGGCTGGGCTTCGACCTCGAAGTCCACAAGCTCCGCGTCGACACCATGAAACTGCGCTGCCAATACGAGGAGCGGCTGGCGCAGATCCGGGCGATGGGCGGGGACGCGCCGCGCCGCTGAGCCCGGGGCCTACGAAACCACCTTGAGAGCGATCAGGTCCTGCACGTCGAGCAGTCCGACTGGTTTGCCCTGGGCGTCCACCACCGGGATCTCGTCGGACCGGAACTCCCGGACGAGTCGCACGGCGTCGCGAACCAGAGCGTCGGATCGCAGCGAGCGGGGCGAGCGTGTCATCACCTCGCCGATGGGCCGTGCGAGCTGTTCGGGCCCCTTGAGCACCAGGCGGCGCAGGTCGCCGTCGGTGAAGATGCCCGTGAGGGCGCCGCGGTCATTGACGATGAGCAGCGCGCCGGGGCGTCGCCCGAGTTTCTCGGCGTCGGCGAGGGCGTCGCGGACGGTCCGGGTTTCCGGCTCGACGGGCAGGTTCTTTCCGACTTCGAACCGGAGCACGTCGGTCACGCGGCGCAGAAGACCGCCCAGGCTTCCGCCCGGGTGACGCTTGGCGAACTCGTCCTCGGTGAAGGTGCGTCGGCGCGCCACGGCAAGGGCGATGGCGTCACCCATGGCCAGCGTCGCGGTGGTGGAACTGGTGGGGGCGAGCACCAGGTCGGTGGCTTCGGCGATGCGCCCGAGCCACACGGCCGCAGAGGCCAGACGGTTCAGGGCGTTGTGTTCTTCGCCCCCTGTAAGGGCGATGATCGGTACGCCGTCCTGCCTCAGGATCGACGCGAGGGTGACGACCTCTTCGGTCTCGCCCGAGTTTGAAATCGCGATGAGGCAATCAGCGGGGCGGATGCGTCCCAGGTCGCCGTGGACGGCCTCGGTGGGGTGGATGGCGTGGGAGGGCACCCCGAGGCTGGCGAGGGTGGCGGAGATCTTCTGTCCGATGAGGCCGGACTTGCCCAGCCCGCACACCAGCACGCTGCCGCCCGCGTCGGCGCAGGCGGTGAGGATGTCCACGGCGGCGTGGACCGCGGGGGTCAGCCGCGCGGTCAGGCCCGCCACGGCGGCGGATTCCGCCCGGAGGATTCCCTCAAGGAACGCACGTTCGGAGTTTGGATCCGTCGGTGGGGGCACGGGGGAAGGGTACACTCCCCCCGCCGCGCGGTGCGACAGGCTTCTCGCCTGGCTCGCGGCGACCAGGGTGCCGTTCGACGCCGCGCGTCGAAACAGGCGGGACCCCGGTCGTAAGGCGGTCGCCGGAGCGGAGACGACACGGATGTTGACCGACGACTACAAGGTGCGGCTGGAGCAGTTCGAGGGCCCGTTGGACCTTCTGCTCCATCTGATCCGGCGCGCCGAGCTCGACGTCACTGAGATCTCGATCGCGTCGATCACGGACCAGTACCTTCAGCACCTGCGGCACATCGAGCGGGTGGATGTCGAGGCGGCGGGCGAGTTCCTCGTCACCGCTGCGACCTTGCTCGAAGTCAAGAGCAGGCTGGTCTCCCCCGCTCCGACCGAGGATGGGGCGACGGGCGCCGGGGCGGCGGCTCTGGCCCGTCGGGCGGAGGAGGAGCCCGAGAACCCGGCGGCGGACCTGATCCGCCAACTGCTGGCGTACAAGGCCTATCGCGACGCCGCGGAGGCGCTCGACGAGCGGCGCCTGGCGTGGGAACGGCGGTACCCCGTTTCGGAGGCCCCGAGCGACGCGACGGCGTTCGACGCGTTTCTTTCCACCGTCAACGACCTTGACATCGAGGACCTGCAGGTGCAGGACCTCGTCGAGGCGTTCCAACGCATCCTCGAGAGCGTGAGCTTTGACCGGCTCGGCTCGCACAGCGTGACCTATGACGACACGCCGATCGAACTCCACGCGGCGGACATCCTGGACCGGCTGGCCCGCGAGCGCTCGGCGAGCGGTTCGGCGGCGCTGACGCTGCGGGCGGTGTTCACGGGGCGCAGCCGCGGGGAGATGATCGGGCTGTTCCTGGCCACGCTCGAACTGGTGCGCCAGCGCCGGCTCAAGGTTGTGCAGGACGAGGTCTCGGGCGAGGTGTCGCTGGAGCGGCTGGAGGAGGAACCCGCGCCGGAGCCGACGGACACCGGCTCATGACGCGCGCGAGCCGGACCGGGGGGGAGGGGGGGGACAGGGTTCGGGCCTCCGAAGCCGCTCAATCCTTCACGCCTTGCACGCGCTGCGGCTCGGTGTACTTCCGCAGGGCCTTCTCGAGATCGACGTTGTTCACGTTCGCGATCGTGGTGAGCCAGGCGATCACGTCGGCGAACTCCTCCTCAAGGTTGGCGCGCTGCTGCGGCGTGGGCGACTTGCCCGGGGCGTTGTCCTGCAGGGCCGTGGCGAGCTCGCCGATTTCCTCGATCAGCCACATGAAGGTGCCGGGTGTGCCGCGGGCCGCGTCGGTGGCGAGGTACCGCTCGCGGATGAGCGATTGGAAACCGGCGAAGGTCAGCGGCGTCGGCGCACCGTGGGCGGCGGGGGTAGCCATGCGGGAAACATAGGGCGCGGAGGTCCCGCCGCGCCCCTCCGACCGCGCGGAGCTATTGCCCGGCGCCCTTGAGGTGGGCGGCGCTGTGGGTGAGCACGGTGAACGTGGTCCGCCCGGTGCGGATCATCTCGCGGATGTACGGGGCGCACATGGTGCAGCCGCGGCAGCACTCGGTCTTCTGACACAAGGCGTCGAAGTCAAGACCGTGCCGGTCGCGGACGCGCTTGAGCGCCGCGAAGGTCTGGTTCGTGCACACGCAGCGGTCAACGATCATGGTCGGCTCCGCGCTCCACGGTTGGGGGCGGGGCGCCCCGATGGTCCCGATCAGGGGCCGGGCTTCCACCGCCCCGCCGCCGAAGGATATCGATCACTTTGTAGCGGATCCGCCAGCGGACGCCGGGGTTAGGGCTGAAAATCGCGGTTTGAGTCCACGTTTTGGAACCAGCCGAGGTTGAAGTCCGCTGGGTCCGTCGGATAAACACCGCTGCCCTGGGAATAACTCAGGGTTTCCCCGGTGACATGTGCGTCGAGCCAGACGACGTTCGCGCGGGGGCCGCGGGCGCTCCCGTGACGGAAGTGGGTCGAGGGGTCCGGGCGCGCCCCCGGGAACTCTGGCCAGAATGGGGGCTCCACGAAGGAGTACTCGATCAAGGTGTGGGCGGCGAGGGCGGCGTCGGCGAACCCGACGGCGAGCGAGGGCGCACGGAACGCCGAGCGCCGCGCGCCGACGCGGTCGCTCTCGATCTCCCAAATGCGTTGCCCGGCGGCAAAGCGGGCGCGCCGCTGCGTGCCCACGAACGCGTTGTTGTACCCGTAGCCGCCCGCGGAGCGCTCGAAGCCAACCGAGAGCGCGGCCCCGGGATCGGCAGCGGCGGGGTCGGGCGCGGGGTTCCACCCGGGGCAGGCCCGCAGCGCGACGCTGGCGGCGTCGCTCTCGGCGAGGTAACCGCTGAGCGTGCCGCCCTCGGGTGAGAAGGCCTGGTGCGCGGCGGCGCGGGCGCCGTGCCAGCGGACGCGGTTGCTGGTTGCGATGCCCGGGGCGCCGGGGGCGAAGCGGTCGTCGTGGTCGGAGGCGTAGGCGATGTTGGCGATCATGAGTTGCCGGAGGTTGGACCCGCACGCCGCCGACATCGACGCGCCGCGTGCCGACCCGAGCGCCGGGAGCAGCAGCCCCAGCAGCACCCCCAGCACCGCGACGACCACAAGAACCTCGGCGAGCGTGAAGCCGGGGCCGCGGGTTCTCGTCGGACGCGCGCTCATCGGCCCGCCCCCAGGTCCGCTGGCTCGGCGCGTCGGACGCAGCGCGTGAGCATGTCGGCGTCTTCACGATCCGGCACGCCTTCGCCGGTGAAATCCGCCGATGCGCCCGGCGTATGCCAGAGGTACAGGTCCTCGGCGTCGGCGCGCCCGTCGGCGTTGAGATCGAAGAACGACGGTCGGGACCGGACCCGCGCGACCGCGCCGATCTCGGTCGAGAGCTCACCCAGCGCTCCGGCGACGAAGTTGACCCCGGTCGTGACGCGCACAAAGTCGAACCGGTCGAGACGCCCGGGGAGCCCGGTGGCAGGGTCGACCGCCCGGCGGATGTCGAAGGCGTCGCCCCCGCCGCTGCCCGGCGAGACACCGACCGCGAACGGGTTGTCCGGGCTGGTGTAGAACTGGGCGGGGTCGATCGAAGGGGCCTCGACGATGTTGTCGGCGTCGGTGTCACCGAGGATCAGCGTGGGGGTGAGGTCCGCGTAGCCGCGGATGCCTTCGAGCGGGGCCGCCGGGCCGTTCGGGTTGGTGATGACCTGCGTCTCGAACAGCGAAGGGAGGCGGAAGCCCGTCGTGGCGTACGTCGCGGGCCAGCCGATGAAGTTGGGGGGCGCCGGGTACCACGCAAGAACCGACGGGGGCGTCGGCGTGCCGGCGTCCGCGTCCCATGGCTGGGACTGAACCGCCTGCGCGGGCGGATCGGGGAGATGCGAGCCGGGGATGAGGTACCACGCGTCATCGGCAAGGCCGTTCCCGTTCTCGTCCAGGCTGATCTCGATCACGCCCGCCTCCGCGAAGCGGCGGTTGGGGTTGCCCCCGGCGTAGAGCGCGTTGCCGAACACGATGGCGTCGAGGCCGAAGGGGTTGGCCGGGTCGTCCTCGACAGCCGGCACGAATCGGAGCGTGATCGACCCGCCGAAGCCGCCCAGCGAGACGAGCTTGGAGTTGTCGGGCGTGATCGTTCCGCCGCCCACGGGCGGGCCGAGAGCGCGGGACGGGTCACCATAGAACGAAGTGTTGATGAGCTGGCCGGGGGCCGGCCGGTACGCGACGACCGCGTCGGCGAAATCACCCGCGACCGCGCGCGCGGCGACCAGAAGAACGCAGGCCGTGAGCGAAAGTGCCGGGCGAGGTTCGGGCATCGGAGCGCGGGGCCCGTTCGCCGCGCGTCGTGATGCTCGTCCGATACCCGAAACCAGAACCCCGAAGCCTTCGGACGCGCTGCGTGAGGGTCGTGGTCCTGTCACGGTGCGCGCGACGCCCCCCGGGCGCGACGGTGGTGTCGCGCCCGGGGTACGGTCGGCGCTCTCTCTTCTCCCGGGGTTCATGCGGCTCGGCGTCTGCGGTGCGCGAAGATGCCGCCGAACAGCGCCAGCATCGTGACGCTGGGAGCGGGGACGGCGTAGCGGAAGACGGTGTCGTCACCGAAGGCCCGCACGAGCACTTCGCCGGTGACGGGGTTGAACGCGGTGCTGTAGAACTGGCCGCCCGCCGGCGCGAGCGAAAGCCCGTTGGCGGAGGTCGCGAAGGGCCCGCCGGCGAGGGCCGCGTTCACGGCGTCGCCGTCGATGACGCTGGCGAACCCGTTCTCGCCGGAGAAATCCCCGCCGCCGACGACGAGGCTGCCGACATCGTCGAAGGCCAGGAACGCGCCGGAGAGGGCCCGGGCCGCGAGCGTGCCGGCGCTTGCGTAGTCGAGCGGGGTGCCGGTGGCGAGGAGCGTGGCGAGATCGACGGCGCGGACATCGCCGGTCTCGACGCCCGATCCGGGCGTGAGGTCAAAGCCGGCGCCGACGAACGCCAGCCCGTTTCGGATCGCCACGCCGCCCGACCCGTCGCCGACGTTGGTGAGGACGGTGGTGCTGGTGAGGGCGTCGGCGTCGACGCGGCTGAGGAACGACCCGACGCCGAACTGCGCCCCGGTCACGAGGAGGGTTGTGTTCCCGCTCCAGGTGGCGTCGTAGTTCGGGGTGAGAACCGTCGCGACGGGTGAATCCGCCGAGGGGCTGAGCGAGGCGGCGTCGAGCAGCAGCACGCTCGCGCCCGAGCCGAAGTTGCCGTCGCCGATCGCGATCCGAGCGCCGTTGGGGCTCACGCGGATGAACGAGGCGCCGAAGGCGTTGATGAGGCTCGACGGGACCGAACCCAGGCGGGTGAAACCCGGCGCGTTCGGAGCGTCCTGGAAGTGGATCTCACCGCCGCGCACGGCGGCGACGCGGCCGTCCGGCGCGACGTCGAAGGCAGCCGCGCCGGCGGGCAGTTCGAAGCTGCCGACCAGACCGTACGGGGGCACGGCGGCACGACCGTCGGGGGCTGCGGCGATGCCGAAAGCCGCCGCGAAACACGACACAAAGCGGGCGCGCATAGCGCTCTCCTGTTCGGATGCGCCCCGAAACGCGCGGGGCGGCTCCCATGGACGGATTCCCTCGCGCACGGTCTTGACCGCGACAGCCGACGAAACGCCGAGAGAGTCGGCGTTCGGCGTGAAGCGTTCAGATGTGACACCGGGGGAAGCGGTTGGACCGCGGGGAGCGCGCGCCGCTTCGACCGGCGTCCCGTTGCGCGAGGGCGCCTGATCACGCGTCACAGGCAGGTCTTCCGGCTCGGGGCTCCACGGGCCTGGCCTTCCCGCGATCCGCCTTCGCTTCCGCGACGGACTCTCGCAGTGGCATGGGTTCGGCCCGCTTCAGTCGCCCTCTACGGCGGCGCGTCCGCGGTGGGATCGGCTCCGGCACGCGCCTCGGCCTGACCACACTTCCCTTTTCACCCCGCACGACGCTGACGCGATCGGGCGGGGACCTTTGACCTCGACAGAGTACCCCGGGAACGCGCCTCGGGCAAGCCGCTTTCTCGCGCCGCGAGCGCAGCGCGCTCACCCCTTCTTCTTCCGCCCAAGCACATACGAGAACGGCGAGAAGCCAAGGTCCATCAACGCCGCCAGCACCACCAACGCCAGGGGCCACCCCGACACCGCGCCGTGAGCATTGACGGCGTACGCGTACGCCAGCGTCGTCAGCGGCATGAAGAAAAAGCCAAGCAGCGGCCAGATCGTGGTGGCGTAGGCGCGGCCGATGTAGTCGCTGAAGATCACAACCAGCAGGATGGCCAGGCGGGGCATCCCCAGCGCGATGACGCCGACGAGGCAGGGCATGTGGGGCTCCTTTCCGGGCGGTCGATGCCGGTCCGCCCACAGACTTCTTCGGGAACACCGGCGCGGGTTTCGTTCGCCGGTCGGAAGCACGGGGGACGACTCTCGGAGGCTACCTGAGGTATCGCGCCGGGTTCTCCACGGCGTCGAAGAGGCCGCGGAGCGAGAACATCGCCGCGACGCCCGCGCCCGCGACCGCGAGCAGCAG
>CAZDYM010000023.1:0-16094 GCA_964509325.1 uncultured Phycisphaeraceae bacterium | reverse complement strand
AAACAGAAAAGGTGCAAGACTGAAGCGACCTGACATACCAGTCAGGCCACCCCCACCGCCACCGCCATCGGGAGCAGGCAGAACAAGCCGTAGTACCCCGGCCCGGGCAGCGCGGTGGGCGAGTCGAGGCGGTACAGGTCCGCCGCCTGGGCCATCACGCCGTACGACGCGAACACACCCGGGAACGCCGAACCGGGCACCAGGCCCGTCATCGGCACCCCCAGGCACGCGATCACGATCCCCCAGAACGCCGCGGTGACGCAGTACTGCACGCCGGGCGCTTGCGCGCCGCTCGCGATCAAGACCCCGAGCACCAGCACCAGCGCCAGCGTGACCGAGGCGATGATGCCCGCGGCCTGCACGATGGCGGCGACCCGGCTCAGCACCAGGTCCCCCGGGGCCCGCACCAGGTTCACGTCCGCCGGCGCGGCCACCGGGCCAGCCTCGGGCGCTTCCGCCGGGACCGACGACGACCGGGCCTGGTTGCTCCCGGGAATGAGCGACCGCGCCGAGGAGGCGCCGACGGGGCCGGCACGGGGAACCGGGGCGGTCTTCTCAAGGGCGTCCTCGCCGGGCGAGCGCGTGACCACGGTGAGCGGCGCCGCGCCGGTTTCGGGTCCCAGGCGTTTGGTGCGGAGGTCCATGAAGTGCACGCACGCCCAGACGATGACCTGCGCCGCGAGCGCGAGGCACAGCACCGACCCGCAGAGGGTCACGCCGGAGCGCAGGTGCTGCAAGGCCGCAGCGATGTGCGGTCGTGCGGGCTGGGGCACGGAAGACTCCCGTTCTCGTCTCCTTCGGACGGGTGGACGGCAACCGCGACGACGGACGCCGCCACCCGGCTTCGGGGCGTTCTCGGAAGTTCATCGGCGCGTCCGGGGCCCCGGTCAAGGCGGACTTGGCGGGGGACGGGCGATCGGACCCGCCCTGGACGTCGAAACTTTCAGAACAATCTGAAACTTTGCGTGACTTTGGAACCCTGCCCCGGTACCATGCCCACGCCATGACCCCCCCGGCCGCCCAGACCGCCTCGGAATCCGCCCGGTCGGCTTGCCCTGCGCCCGCGGCTGCCTCTGATCCGGTTCTCGGAGCCGGGTCCGCCTCATGGGTTCGGTCAAATGGGCCGCGCCCCGCGCCACCCGAAGTGCCGCGGGCCGATGCGTTGGACGAGGGGTTCCTCCGCGAGGTGGCCCTGGGTGGGGCCCGGCTGACCGGCGAGCAGGCGTTGGACCTCTATCGGAGGGTGCCACTGCTGACCCTCGGGAGATACGCCGACCTGCGCGCCCGCACGCTCCACGGCGAGCGCATCCGCACCTACGTCATCGACCGCAACATCAACTACACGAACGTGTGCAACGCCAAGTGCACCTTCTGCGCGTTCCGGCGCGACGGGCACGAGCACGACGCGTACACCCTCGGGCACCACCAGATCTACGACAAGATCAGCGAGCTGGTCGCCATCGGGGGAACGCAGATCCTCATGCAGGGCGGCATGAACCCGGCACTGCCCTTGGAGTGGTACGAGGACCTGCTGCGGGGCATCAAGAGCCGCTTCCCGCACGTGCACGTCCACGGCTTCTCGCCGCCGGAGTTCATCGAGTTTGTTCATTTCTTCGATCCTCCCGGCGAGACGCTGGAGGACAAACTGCGGCACGTGATGGCGCGGCTGCGGGCCGCCGGGCTCGACTCGCTGCCGGGCGGCGGGGGCGAGATCTTCGCGGGCCCGGTGCGACGCAAGATCGGCCTGGGCAAGTGCGACGCCGAGGCGTGGCTCACCACCATGTGGGTCGCGCACACGCTGGGGATGTTCACCAGCGCCACGATGATGTTCGGCCACATCGAGGGCGCGGCGGACCGGGTGCACCACATGCTGATGGTGCGGCGGTGGCAGGACCGGGCGCTCGATCAAGAAGGCACCGAGGCGCCGAGGCATCAAGGCATCAAGGGAACCGCTCGCGGCCACTACAAGGCTTTTATCTCCTGGCCCTTCCAGCGCGAGAACACGCCGCTGGGCAGGCTCAAGGAATGGGGCCAGCGGCCGGGGGAACTCGGGGAGCCCTTCCCCGGCGACGTCGTGGCGAACCTCACGGGCGACGGCTCCGCTTCGGCGCACAAGGAGTTCGGGCGACGCTTGAGGTTGTCCGGCTCGTCGGACTACCTGCGGACGCAGGCGCTGTCTCGACTCGTGCTGGACAACATCTACTCCATCGGGGCGAGCTGGGTCACGATGGGCCCGCACGTCGGCCAGGTGGCGCTGCACTTCGGCGCCACCGACATGGGCAGCGTGATGATGGAGGAGAACGTCGTGTCCTCCGCCGGCACGACCTATTGCCTGAACGAGCCGGTGCTCTGCCGGCTGATCCGCACGGCGGGGTTCATCCCGGCGCAGCGGGATAACTCGTACGACCTGCTGAAGGTGCACAACGGGCCGGATTCGCCCGACCTGAAGGTGACCGACTGGTCCAGGCACCGCGCCAAGCGCCTGCACCAGCAGGCCGCCCGCGAGGACATCAAGACCGACACCCGCGTTGAACTCACCACCGGCGCGACGAACTGAGCGGGGGGACCCCGCCGGTCCCCGGCGGGGCGAGTCCGGAGCTGATCCAAAGCCCGTCGGGGACCGGCGGGCCACCCAGCGCATGGCACGCTCCACGCCAACCTCCGCCGAGCCGTTCGCGATGGACGCCCGGACCAGGGTGTACCTCTGGCTCACCGGCGTGTTCGTCACGTCCCTGCTGCTGGCCAATATCGTCGGCGTGAAACTGTTCCGCTTCGAACTCGCGCTCACCGCGGACTGGACCATCCCCGTCTCGCACACCGCCGGGATGCTGCCGTTCCCGATCACGTTCCTCCTGACGGACCTCTTGAACGAGTACTACGGCAAGAAGGCGGCGCGGCGCGTCGCCTGGGTGGCCTTCGCCATGGCCGCCTTCGCCTTCGTGCTGATCTGGGTCGCGCGACAACTCCCCATTCTCGAGGGCGTCCCCGGCACCGCCGACGCCCGGAGTTTCGAGACCGTCTTCGGCTCCTCCAGCGTGATGTACGTCGCGTCGATCCTCGCCTTCCTGGCGGGGTCGATGCTGGACATCGGTCTGTTCTCGATGTTCAAGCGGCTCACCGGGCAGAAACTGGTGTGGCTGCGCGCCACCGGCAGCACCGTCATCTCGCAGGTGTTCGATAGTTTCGTGGTGACGTGGCTGTTCTTCCAGGGGCTGCCCGTGCTGATGGGCCAGCCCACGGCGGGCTTTGACTTCGTGCTCAAGACCGCGGCGACGGGGTACGTGCTGAAGTTCTTCATCGCGGTCGGCCTGACGCCCGGCATCTATCTCGGGCGCTGGGCGATGCGGCGCTGCTTCGGCCTCACCCCGGCGGCGGCGTGAGTGCCGCGGAACGGCGTCGATGCTCCGGCCTCCGGGAACCGCGTGCCGTCCGTAAACGGAGACTGGCATCCCGCGGACGACCCGTGAAACGGGGTCATCACCACGGACACGACGAGACGGCGGGTGCACAGGGCCCCGCCAACTGAGAGGAGAGTCCCCGTGCGTATGTTCTTGCCGACGGCTGTTCGTTTGGTTGCGCTGGCGGGCGGCTGCGCCGCGGGCGCTCCCGCGCTGGGCGTGAACCTGGTGGTCAACCGCGACTTCGAGGACCGGACCCTCGCCGGCATCAACTCCGACTACCTGCACGCCCCGCAGGGCAACACCGTCGAGGGATTGTGGTGGGCGAACCCGTGGACCCCCGGCGGGGCGTGACACGGCGTGCAGCACACCCCCGGCGGCGTGGCCGCGATGAGCGTCAACGGCGACAACTCGACGCAGGCGGGCACCAAGCGTGTGTGGTTCCAGACCATCGCCGTCACGCCGGGCACGCGGTACGAGTTCTCCGCGTGGATGCTTGGCACCGCCGCGGGCTTCAGCGGTTATTCGCTTCCGTTCGCGTTCGGCGGCGTCCAGATCGGCAGCGTGAACTCGCCGACGCAGGCGTACCTGTGGGAGCCCTTCAACGCGACGTTCGCCGCGACGGCGCCCACCGTCACCATCAGCATCGTCAACGTCAGCGGCATCACCTTCCCCAACGATTTCATGATCGATGACATCGCGCTGGTGGCGGTGCCCGCCCCGGCGGGCGTCGCTCCTGGCGGGGCCGCGATGCTGCTTGGCGGCTTGCGCCGCCGGCGCGAAGAACCGCGGCAATCGAGCCATTGTGCCACGACGGGCCGTCCGCGGCCCGTCGTGCTTTCTTGCATGACATCACAACGCGCAAGCAGAGCACGACGCTCGGTTCGCACACCGGGCATCGTGGCGCGACATGACGCGAGCGCGCCGCCCTCACACGGCCTTGCCCACCGGCACCCGGAACGGCTTGTCCACGCTGTCGGCGCTCATCCCCGCCATCGGGAAGTACCGCACCAGCGCGTCGCCCAGCTGACGGGACTCCGTCAGCACAAAGTAACACGGCCGGGGCACGCAACGCGACGCGAACCGCAGCGCCCTGACCAGATGGTCCGGCGTGGTGGCGATCATCAGTTCGTCGCCGTCGAACCGGATGGGCAGCACGCGGAACTGCCACGCCTGGCGCCGGTCGACCAGGCGCAGGGCCTCAGGATCGATCTTCTCCTCTTGCGGGTTGATCTGGCGGGTGAGGCTGGCGTACTGGGCCACCCAGGCGCGTTCGACCTCGTCCTCGGAGATGCCGAACAGGTCCTCGGCCAGCACGCCGAAGGGCCGGTGGGCGTGCTTCTGATGGTGGAGGATCTGCTGAACCTGGTGCTCGGTGAGGAGCCCCTGAGCGACCATGACTTCGCCGAGCCTGAGTCCCATGACGCGCCTCCCGCCGGGATGCCCCCGGCCCCCGCACCCGATTGCCTTGAGCCCGTTCTCCCTCCCTCGCACCGCAATCCGGCGCCCGCAGGCGGGGCCGGGGAACCCTCGGACGCCCTCGGCGTCCCCGGCGGGCTCCTCTTGAGGTGTGGGCCCCGCGGCCCTGTGTCGGGTCGCGCGGCGGCAGAAAGGATCGGGCCCGCGGCAAGGTCGCCGGAGCCCCGCCCGCCGATTTGTCGTGCTCAGGGACCGGGCGCGACGGTCCCGCGGGCTCCGCCGGTCAGGGCGGTCAGGGCGGCCCGATCCGGCTGATCGACCGCCCTTTTGTGGCGTCCCGCTTGCACGCCGCACATCCACATGGGATGCCCCGAACAAGGGTCCGAGAGTGAATGGCGGAACACCGCCGCGACGGATGATTATCCGGACTCGCGTCGGTTGGATTGTCCGCGAGGTCCGCACTGGGGAACAACCCGCTGGGCCCCGGGTCCGTATACTCCGGTGATCTCCGGCGGGCATCCCGGCACGGGTCGCGTCTCGCAACGCTCGCCCGAGGGTCGCGCACTCGAAGCGTCTTGTCCGAGCATCCGACCTCACGGTCTCATTTGCTGATCCCCCTCTCGGACAGGGTTCTCGGGCGCCGCGGCTGTGCCGTCGCGCCGAACAACCCGGTCCGAGTCACTGGCGGGCCCTGGGCCCGAGATGAAGGACTCGACGAACCATGTTTGAACTCACCATCGCGGGCAAGGACGGGAAAGTCTTCAAGCGTCTGGAACTCAAGGGCGAGCGCCCGGTGCGGATCGGTCGGAGCCCCGAGTGCGAGATCCAGATCCCGCTGCCCAGCGTCTCCCGCGAGCACGCCCGGCTCGAGCCGGTGGACGACCGTCACTGGGTGATTCGCGACCTCAACAGCACCCACGGGTGTCTGGTCCGGGGGCAACGGATCCGCGAGTTGACCATCACGCCGGGGCTGGTGGTGGAAGTCGGGCCGGCGGTGCTGAAGTTCGACGAGATGACCACCCGCATCGGTCAGGAGATGCTCGCGAGCATCCGGGATGAGGAAGACGCCCCCATCAGGGTGCGCAGCTCGATGCTGCCGGACGAGACGTTGCGGTAAAAGGCATCAAGGCATCAAGGCATCGAGTTCAAGCGGCCTCGATCGGCGGTGCCAGCATGTCTCTTTCTGACTCCAGGATGCCGCCTGCCGCGGTGCTCTCCTCCGAACCTTGCCGCCTTCAGTTCCGTATAAGGAAACGTGATGACCCGGGCCGCACGGCTCTGGGATGCCTCGGAGGCGTCCCGTGATGGTCTGGGGTCTTCCTCTTCTTCTCTCCTCCAGCGGCTCAGGCCCTTCCCGGGCTTGGGCCGCGTTCGCCTTGTGGTAGGGCAGGCTCACGCCCAGGCGGAACCGAGCGGGCGAACCGGGTGGGAATCCTCCCGGCTCAGTTCCCGTATATTCGCGTCCCCGTTTCGGACCATCCCTGTTCTTTCTCCCGCCCGGCGCCCCGAGAAGGCGCGGGGCGTCCCGGAGCCGTTCCTCATGGCGTCACGCACTTCGTCCAGCACCGGCATGCTCGTGGGCCTCTCGGTCTTCGCGCTGCTCTCGCTCGTGTTCTTCGTTCTGACGGTGGTCTTCCTGGCCCGCAGCCAGCGGCTGGAGAACGACCTGCAGGCGGCCCGCAGCGACCTCGCCACCGCCGTGCGCCCGGACGAACGCGACGACCGCTGGGAGGAGATCAAGCGTCAGGCCGGGAGCGGGACCGGCGCCGTGCGGTTCCTCGACCAGAGCCTCAGCGAGACCATGCGCCTGGTGACGGGCAACCGCAAGGACACCGCCGAGACGTTCCAGAAGAAGATGACCGAGGCCTTCGGGGAGGCGCCCGCGCCGCTCATGACGACCCTCGCGGCCCGCGACAAGCAGATCGAGGACCTCAAGTCGCAGCTGAGCGCGGCCCAGGCCGCGCAGGCCAGCGCGGAGAACGACCTCAAGGCCGCCTCGGACCGCCTGGCCGCGATGCAGACCGAGTACCGCAACACGGTGACATCGCTGAACGCCGAGATCGGCGGGTACAAGGCCGAGCTGGACCGCTACCGCGCCTCGGTCGAGACCGCGCAGAGTTCGATGGAAGAGCGGGTCTCCGCCCTCCGCGCCGAGTCGTACAAGACCACGGGCGAGTTGCAGGGCCGGCTCGATTCGCTCCAGCAGGAACTGCTGGTGAAGCAGGAGCAGCTCGACAAGGCGCTGGGCAAGAGCGAGGCGGCCCGGCTCAGGCCCGGCGACGAGTCGGCGCTGGTCGACGCCCGCGTGGTCGCCACCAACCCCGCGGCCAAGCAGGTGTACATCGGGGTGGGCCGCCGGCAGAACGCCGTGCTGGGCATGACCTTCGAGGTCTACAGCGTGGGCACGGCGATCACGCCCGACGAAGATGGCGCCTACCCGCCCGGCAAGGCGGCGATTGAGATCATCCGCGTCGAGGAGAACTCGTCGCTGGCCCGCATCACCCGCGAGACACGCGGGCAGCCGGTCATCCAGGGCGACGCGGTGGCCAACGCGGTGTACGACCCCAGCAAGCGCTACACGTTCGCGGTCTTCGGCAGTTTCGACACCAACGCCGACGAGGTCGCCACCCCGCAGGAGGCCGCCGACATCGAGACCATGATCAAGGACTGGGGCGGCCAGGTCTCCGACGGGATCACCGGCAACACGGATTTCCTCGTGCTGGGCAGCCGCCCGGTGCTGCCCCCCGAGCCCAAGCCGGACGACCCGATCGAGATCATCCAGCGCTATCTCCGCCTGAAGCAGAACGCCCAGCGGTACGACGAGCTGTTCGAGACCGCCAAGCGGACCGGCATCCCGATTCTGAACCAGAACCGGTTCATGACGCTCACGGGGCTGAACGGGCAGCGCTGACGCGAGTGCCCCGCGTCGGCGGCGCGGCGTTCGGCGCGGGGTGGAGTCCCGGTTCGACGAGGGTTCGGACGCAGAACCACACGAGCCCGCCCAGGGCCTGCGGGGTACCCGTTCCGTGCTGATCCAACCGAAGAAACGGCGCAAGGGGCTCCCGCCGATCCTGCACGGTCCGGCGTTCGCCGCCGTCCGCGCCGCGGCGGCGCTGACCCAGGTCTGCGGGATCGAGAACTCGGCGCGGGTGATCCGCGGACTCGGGGCCGCGTACGCCCTCTCCCCGATCAACGCCCGGCGCCTCGTCAAGGCGAAGGAGAGCCTGGCGTGGTGCTTCCCCGGCATTGACGCCGACCGTGTCCATGAAACCGCCGTTGAGTCGTTCCGTCACCTGTTCTCGCTCGCGGCGGAACTCACCTGGACCCCGCGCTGCATCACCGAGGACGCCTACCCATTCCACATCGAGATGGGCGAACTGTCCGACGGGCTCGGCGCGATGCTCTCCGGCGGCCCCACGCTGCTCGTGACCGGGCACTGCGGCAACTGGGAACTCCTCGGCGCGGTGATGGCCCGGCTCGGATTCCCCGTCCACGCCGTTTACCGCCCGCTCGACATGAAGCCGCTCGACGACTGGATGCACGACACCCGCAGCGCCATGGGGCTGACGCTGGTGAGCAAGTGGGGCGCGGCGAACGAGTTCGACGAGATCATGAACCGGCGCCTGCCGCTGGGCTTCATCGCCGACCAGAACGCCGGAGACCGCGGGCTGTTCGTCCCGTTCTTCGGGCGGCTGGCGAGTTCGTACAAGGCGATCGCGCTGCTGGCGATGCGCCACAACGCCAGCATCGTGTGCGGGCACGCGGTGCGCGTCCGGGGCGGGGGATCGGGCGGCGCGGGCGACGTCTCGCGCGAGTTCCGCTACCGCATCGCCGCGCCCGACGTGATCCGACCCGACGATTGGGCCGACCAGCCCGACCCGGCGTTCTACATCACCGCCCGCTACCGCCGCGCGATCGAGACCATGGTGCGGGCCGCGCCCGAGCAGTACCTCTGGATGCACCGGGCGTGGAAGAGCCGCCCGCCCCACGAACGGCCCGACCGCGAGCCGGGGCCGTTCCCCCCGAAGCTGCGCGCCAAACTGGAGCAACTGCCCTGGATGACGCAGGCCGAACTCGACCGGATCGTGGCCCGCTCGGAGCGCGACGCGGCCGAAGCAAGGCAGGTGAACCGGCCGTGAATGGGCGGCGGGTCGCCGGGCACCCCGCCGGTCATCGATTCGCCGCTCCGACCGGTTCGGGAACGGTTTGTGGCCGCGCCGCGAGACTGGCGTGACGCCCGCCGCACGGACTTCAGAGGATGACGCGACGCCCGACCGATCTCGCCGTGAAACCACGGTGCCGAGCCGATACTGTTCCGACCTGTCCTGAACCGAAACCCCAAGCCCCGACGCTTCATTCCCCGACCGCCGACTCCCGCGCCCGCTTTCCGACACGATGTCCCGACTCCGCTCCATGCTCCTGGTCAAGCTCGCCGACCTGGGTGAAGACGACGACCCGTTCGGCGGCGGGTCGTCCACGATGAACATGGTCACGATGGGCACGGCCCGCGACGTCGCCGCCGCGCTCTCGCTGTTCAACTGCGCGCCTGACGGCGACCCGTTGACGCCCGGGGTTCTGTACGGGCCGGGCTTCACCGCGGAACTCCCGCCCACCGGCCCGGACGACCCGATCGGCCAGGTCGGGATCACCATCACCGAGAATGATTCGGCGGGCCCGGTGCTGATGCGGATCTGCCGGCGCCTCGGCTGGCGGCTGGTGGACCCGGATACGGGGCGCTCCTTCGGTTGAGAACCCGTCGATGCCTTGATGCCTCGTGCCCCGATGCCCTCTGCTTGCTGACCTGCCGCGTTGCCGCTCTGCTGTCTTCCCCATGACCACAACCACGCCAACCTCCACGACCACCCTCCAGGGGCTCGTCGCCACGCGCCAGGACGAGCACGCGCTCGTCGCCGCCCTCGAACAAGCCTTCGACTACCGCGGCGACGTGACGCTCACGCTGGTCAGCGGCGCGTCGGTCACGGGCTACATCTTCGATCGACGAAGCGCCGGCACGCTGGCGGGAAGCGTGGTGCGCCTCCTGCCATCCGACGGCGGCGCGCGGATCAGCATCCCCTACAGCGACATCGCCAAACTCGAGTTCACCGGGAAAGACGCGGCCCACGGCAAGACCTTCGAGAACTGGATCAAGCGCTACATCGAGGCGCGCACGAAGGGTCAGAAGGCGAGCATCGAGAGCGAGGAACTCGACTGACGCGCTTCACATCGGAGTGCGAATCAACGGAGCCTTAGTCAGGAACTCGGGGTCGCGCCGCGGAAGGCGTTCACACGCGGCGTGAGCGAGAACCTCATGGCGTCCTCGGCGCGACCGGCATCCGATACCCGCGACGATGACCGCGCCGTCCGCTGGGTCCGCGTTTCGCGCTTCGCGGGCCCACCGCTGACCATCTTTCTGGGGCTGATCCGCTTTCACCCCGTGGGCAAAGTCGCGTGCGTGCCGGCGGTGCTCGCGGTTGTGCAGGGTCCGATACACGGGTCGGCGGATGTGTGCGGCATGATGGTCGGCAGCGTCGTCGCCGTGCTGACCGCGGTGCCGATCGCGCCGGCGTTTGAAGGGGTCGTCCGCGCGGCGCTGGGGCTGTCGGGGCTGGCGGCACGGGTCGCCGCGACCCTGCCGGGGGGCCGGGGGCTGGTGATGCTGGTGGTCGGGGTGATCGTGAGCGTGCTGCTGCGGAGGTTCGTCCGCGCCGGTGGGGAAACGGAGGGACCCGATGCTCGGATCGCCGCTCGGAGCGGCGTCGGGCGGCGGTTCTGGCGCTGGCCATCCCGTGGACCCCGTGGCCCTCGCGCCGTTCGCCCGCGCTCAGATGGCCGGTGGCATTTCGTCGGCGCAGGCGGATGTCGTCGTTCGCGCCGCCGACGCGCTCGAACGCTCCGCGCTCGCCGGCCGCTCGAATGCGACCAACCCCATCAAGGCCTCGCGCCTGGTCGGTATCTCCGGCGACATCATCGAGATTCTCTCGAGTGACCGGATGCGCGGTCTCTTCCTGGCTTCGCGGGTGATGCAGAGGATCGACGCGATGCCCGGGGTGAAGCGGGTGCTGGACATCATCAACGCCGATGCCGAGCCGGTCGCGGTCCTTGGAGAGGGCGCGACCGGGCACGCGGCCGTCACGCTGGTGCGCAGCGACACGGTGATGCGCGCCATCGACGAGTCCGGCGTGACCGCGGAGGCCATCGAGGCGGCGCGGCGGAGCGTGCGGAAATCGATGTGACAAGCGAAAGAGCGTGGACCCGCGACGCGGGTCCGCCTCACAACACCCAAGGGCCACGCCCGTGCTTCCGCCTTCTTCGGGGCCGGCTTGCCGCGCTTCACCTTGCTCGGGAACGCCTCGCGCCTCGCGCACCCACCCAGCCGTGCCAGGCGAACCTGGCGCACGTTGAGCAGTCGTTTGTCGTCCTTATCGTCCACCACGTTCACAAACGGCAGCGAGACGGCCAGCACGCGGACCACCCGCGGGCACGGGGCAGGATCCACGCCCGCACCGTCCCGATCTGGGTATCCCGGCGGGACTGGTCTTCGCTCACAACAGGCACCCGCTCGTCGAGTTCCCGCGGCACGGCGACCACATCGCCGCGACGGATGTCCTCGGGCGCGACCTCTCGGGCCGCGCGGTTCTTGCTTTCCATGGTCATCCCTCAGCCCCGGCGCGTCCAATGGGACAACTCCGTGGCGAGTGATCTCGGTCTCAGGATTCCACGCACGCTCCGACACACCGCCGCCGACGCCGCAGGAGCATCAGGCGGGCAAGCCTCGCCCCGTACGCATGGTGCGCCGGGCGGGAGGTTGGGGTCAAAGAGCACGCATGGAAGGAACCTCGGACACGACCTCGGCCGCGGGACGGCCGGTCGCCGGGGTGAGATGAAGTGGGTGGGGCGGGACCATGCCACCGAATCGGGGAAAGTTAAGGTGACGCTCGATGAGGGGTCCGGGCCGTGGGGCATGTGCAGCCGGATGCGCGCCGAAGCGGAGCCGTTGCGTTTCGCACCGCCGAACCCGGGCTCGCACACCCGAGCCCTGTCATCATCCACACACACGCCTTACCCCTCTTCCTCCAGACCCCCAAACCCAAACACCGCCGCCCCATTCCCGGTACCCTCCCGCCATGGCCAGCGTCGTCTTCTATTTCCAGGTCCACCAGCCTTGGCGTCTGCGCCGTTATTCGGTCTTCGACACCGACCCGTTCTACTTCGACGACGAGTCGAACAAGAAGATTCTGCTCAAGGTGGCCGACAAGTGCTACCGACCCGCCACCAGCCTCATCCTGGACATGGTGCGGAAGAACAAGGGCAACTTCCGCGTGTCGTACGCCATCACCGGCACCGTGCTCGACCAGCTCGGGCAATGGGCCCCGGACGTGATCGACCTTTTCAAGGGCCTCGCCGACACGGGCTGCTGCGAGTTCGTGGGCGAAACGTACTACCACTCGCTCTCGTTCCTGTACTCGCGCGACGAGTTCGCCGAGCAGATCGACATGCACACCCAGAAGGTGCAGGACCTCTTCGGCCAGCGCCCCAGGGTCTTCCGCAACACCGAACTCACCTACAACAACGACGTCGCCTGGTTCATCAACCAGATGAAGAACCCCGACGGTACCCCCCGCTGGCTGGGCATCCTCTGCGAAGGCGTCGACCGCATCCTGGGCTACCGATCCCCCAACTTCGTCTACCGCCCCCCCAACACCGGCGAGGGGCCCATCAAGGGCCGGCCCTTCGGCGTGCTGCTCAAGAACTACCGCCTCTCCGACGACATCGCCTTCCGCTTCTCCAACCGCGGATGGGCCGAGTGGCCCCTCACCACCGAAAAGTTCGTCCACTGGGTCCACCAGATCAACGGCAACGGCTACCTCTGCAACCTCTTCATGGACTACGAGACCTTCGGCGAGCACCAGTGGGCCGACACCGGCATCTTCCAGTTCCTGGAAGACCTCCCCGCCAAACTCTTTGACATGTACCCCGGCGAGAACCACTTCAACACCGTCTCGGAAGCGCTGGAGCAGTTCGAGCCGGTGGGCGTCTACGACGTCCCGCACATGATTTCCTGGGCCGACACCGAGCGCGACCTCTCCGCCTGGCTGGGCAACGCCATGCAGTCCAACGCCCTGGCCGAGACCTACAAGATCGAGAAGCCCATCAAGCAGGCGCTGGCGGAAGCGACGAAGCGCGGCGACGCCGAGCGGGCCCGGCAACTGACCTATCTCCTGGGCGACTGGCGGAAACTGACCACCAGCGACCACTTCTACTACATGTGTACGAAGTGGTTCGCCGACGGGGATGTCCACAAGTACTTCAACCCCTACGACTCCCCCTACGACTCGTACATCAACTTCATGAACGTGCTGGACAACGCCCGGACGCGGCTGGAGGGGTGACGAGTCCGATCGCCCGCCCAAGGGTCAAACAGACCCCAAAGTCCGAGAACTGAGCGACCTCTTCGAAAGGCGTTTCCGCCTTTCTCCGTCTTTTCTGTTGTTCTCGCCACGATTCGCCTACGAATCGACGGCTTTTTCCCGACTTTTGGACAGTTCTTCGCCGACACAGCGCAGAACTGGCCAGGTCTGGCCGGTCGAAATGGCCAGAATCCGCCGATTTCCGAGTCCGTCTGTGCGGATTGTGCTTGCCACGCCCCGATTCCGGGTTAATCTAGATTCGAGAATCCGCCTTGAGGGAGGGTGCCCCCGGCATCCTGAGGCTGGTTCGCTCGGATCGACACGTCACTCTCTCCGCTGCCGGCGCTTGTGTGAGCGTGTGGGGCGTGGGGAAGAATCAGGAGAAGGAAGATGATCCTCTCGAAGAAGCTTGATCGTTATGTCGCCGCGCTCGCGGTGGCCGGTGTCGGCGTTGCCGCTCAGTCGGCCTCCGCCGCCATCGTGTACGTCCCCTCGGCCAACATCAACATCCCGTCGACCACCGCCGGCGTGTACCTGAACGTGGTCACCGGCGTGTTCAGCTCCAGCCCCAGCGCGGTGCCCGGCTGGGACGTCAACCCCTGGTCCTCCAGCGGCCTCGGGCTGTTCAACCCCGCCGCTCCGTCGGGCGGCGTGTACCGCACCACCACCGCCGGCGGCACCACGGCGCTGAACATGAACTTCGGCGACCTCATCGGCCCCGGGCAGAACTACGGCTCCAACTCCAGCGCCAACAACGCTCAGTGGAACCTCAACAGCTCGAACAACCTGGTCGGCTTCCGCTTCCAGAACGAAGCCAACGGCAACCAGATCCACTACGGCTGGATGCGCATCAGCCTCGCCGCCACCGCTGGCGGCCAGCCCCGCGCCATCGTTGAGTACGCTTACGAGTCCGTCGCCGGCGTCGCCATCCAGGCCGGCGTCCCGACTCCCGGCGCCGCCAGCCTCCTCGGCGTGGCCGGCCTCGCCGCCATGCGTCGTCGCCGCTAATCCGCCCGGGCCAACCAGCCCGTTCGGATCGGTACGACATCTCTGATTCTCCGCACGGGCGGCCCGCCAGGGTCGCCCGTGTTCTTTTTTCATTCCCGGCCTGAGAGCCGGAAGCGCGGGCAGAATCGGGAGAAGCCGCTCCTCTCGGTCGCCGGCGCGTGCCTCGGTGCTCTGATGCCTCGGCTCTACACTGCGCCCGGATGCCCACTCAGGCCGACCGCTTTGTCGTGCAACTCGGGAAGATCGCGGCGGCGTGCGCGGCGGTGTGGGTCAACGCCGCCTTCTCGGGCTGTTCCGCCGACCGCCCGCTCAACCCCTCGTTCCCGCTCACCCTCGGCGACGCCAAGGCGGACCTTCGCCGCATGCGCGAGGACAAGCGGCCCTTCCAGCGTCCCGTGCTGGTGTGCGCCGGCATCTTCGACCCCGGCGCCGGCTCGAAATGGTCGGCGGACATGCTCCGCGAAACCACCACCACGCCCGAACTGGTGATCGACACCGGCTTCTGGGGACGCGACACGTTTGATGAAGCGCGGTCCCACGTGCTGCGACTGGTCGAACGCCGATTCGGGCCGGGGGCCGACGGCGACAGCGTGGAGGTCGATGTGATCGGGGTCTCGATGGGCGGCTTGGTGGCCCGGTACGCCGCCCTGCCGGTGCGGGCGGGCGAGCCGGCGCGTCCCCGTCTGAAGATCCGCCGGCTTCACACCATCGGCACGCCGCACCAAGGGGCGGCGTGGTGGGACCGGGCCCCTTGGGACCAGCGCGCCATGGAGATGCGTCCCGGCGGGGCGTTCATCCACCGCCTGAACCGCGAGTGGAGGCTCGCACGCGAAGCCGGCGCGGCCCACGCGTACGAGGTGTTCGCGTACGTGCGGCTGGGCGATCAGATCGTGGGCGAGTGCAACGCCGCGGGGCCCGACGGCCGGCTGTGGTGGGTGGGCAACCCGTCCCTGGAGTTCGCGCACATGCAGGCGTTCGACGACCCACGGATCGTGGCGGACATCGCCCGGCGTCTGCGCGGCGAGACGCCGTTCACACGCGAACCGGCGGCACCGCTGCCGGAGCGTTGAGACCACGGAGCACAATCCCGCCTCCGGTTCTGGAACGGACTCTGTGCTTGGTGCTTGGTGCTTGGTGCTTCGTGCTTTGTTCTTTGTGCCTTGCGCTTCCGCCCCTCACGCCGCCAGCGAGAAGCGCCCGCTGTGGAGGCGTTTGAGGAGGCGTTCTTTGTCGCCGGGCTGGAGGAAGCGGCTAAAGACGCAGGCCATGCGGACGGGGCCGGGCTGGTCGACGTCGTCCTCTTCGATCCAGACGACGTTGCCGAAGGCGTAGACGGGCCGCCTCTCCGCGACGCGCAGCATCCCCGCGCCCGGCAACTGCAGCCGCAGGGCCACCGGCGTGCCCGGCGCGATCGGATGATCGATCTCGAAGCGCATGCCGCCCTCGGAGAGGTCGTAGGCGTGTCCCTCCCACTGGAACCGGTCGCGGTCGAGCGGACGGACCGCGACGGCGGTGTACATGGAGGGGAGGACGAAACGCGGGTGCTGCCGACGTTCCCGAGCGTGGACTTCCATGTCCGGCTCCAAGGGTGGGGGGTGGAAGGGCCAGGGTTGGAACCACCGGTGTCGCGCACGCAGACCGCCGGCGACGGTGTCTTGATCCCTATCGGTCCTGCCGTGATCGGGCTTGAGGCTATCACACCTTGATTCGGTGCGAAAGTCCTGGAACGGCCCCGGGGGATTGGGGATTGACGCTGGAAGTTCGGGCTTTGGGAGTCGGGGCCGGGGCGTTGAGTTCGGGGGCCCCCGGTCATGCCGCGGCACGGGCCCCGTGGACGGGCACGTGGCGGGAGCGGTCCGCC
>CAZDYM010000022.1:0-16491 GCA_964509325.1 uncultured Phycisphaeraceae bacterium | reverse complement strand
CGCCACCGCCCCCGGAACCCCCGGAAACCCCGGAACCCCCGGAACCCCCGCAACCGAAACCGAGACAAAGGAGCCCGCCTTGCAGTACGTGACCATGACGACCTCGATGGGTGACATCGTCATCGAACTCAACGCCGAGAAGGCCCCGATCTCGACCGCCAACTTCCTCTCCTACGTCGACAAGGGCTTCTACGACGGCACCATCTTCCACCGCGTCATCCCCAACTTCATGATCCAGGGCGGCGGCTTCACCCCCGACATGAAGCAGAAACCCACCGGCCCCGGCATCAAGAACGAGTGGAAGAACGGCCTCAAGAACGTCCGCGGCTCGGTCGCGATGGCCCGCACCCAGGTCGCCGACTCGGGCACCTCGCAGTTCTTCATCAACGTCACCGACAACGCCTTCCTCGACGAGCCCCGCGACGGCGCCGCGTACGCCGTTTTCGGCAAGGTGGTCTCCGGCATGGACGTCGTCGACAAGATCAAGGCCGTCCGCACCGGCACCAAGAACATGATGGGCGACGTCCCCTTGGAAACCGTGGAAATCAAGAGCGTGAAACGCTCCGAGGCCCCCGCCGCGGACAAGAAGTGACCGGCGGCCACATCACGCGTAGTTGCGCCACGACCTTGGTGTCCTCACCAAGGTCGTGTTTCTTTCTTTGAGGCCCGGGGCACGAATCTCCGGATGAGCCCGCGGAATCGTGCCGCCTCACGCACTCTGTGGTACGCAACGAAGTGGGTGCCGGGGGAGGGCGTCCTCGCGATACCCCGCGATCGGCGGACAAGGTTGACCTCGGACGGGACACGCCCAGCGGCGAACCACGGCACCCGCGGGGTCAGCGCCACGATGCTCGGATTCCGATCCGAGCGTCGTGCCGCGCCGGACTCCGTTACCGCAAGGAACGAAAGCACGACGGGCCGCGGACGGCCCATCGTGGCACAGGTCACGACTGCTGGGGCACCTGGCTGGCGGCGGGGCAATCCCGCCGCCTTGGTTTACCTTTCCTCCTGCGGCCGCCCCTTCGCCGGCCAGTCCAGGTGGAAAAACTTCCCGCGCGGCTGGTCCACCCGCTCGTACGTGTGGGCACCGAAGTAGTCCCGCTGGGCCTGCAGCAGGTTCGCGGGGAGCCGCTCGCTGCGATACGAATCAAAGTAGCACAGCGCGCTCCCCAAGGTCGGCATCGGCACACCAGCCAATGACCCCGCCGCGATCACCCGTCGCCACGCGTCGCTGCTCTTCTCCACCGTCCCGGCGAAGTACGGGTCCAGCAGCAGGTTCGCCAGTTTGGGGTTCTTGTCGTACGCCTCTTTGATCTTCTGCAGGAACCCGGCGCGGATGATGCACCCGCCGCGCCAGATCATGGCGATCTCTCCGAACTTCAACCCCCAGTTGTACTCCTTGCCCGCCGCCGCCATCAGCTGGAACCCCTGGGCGTACGAGCAGATCTTCGAGCAGTACAGCGCCCTTCCCACGGCGTCCACAAACTCCTGCTTGCTTCTGAACAGCTTCCCCGCCGTCGCATCAAACCCACTCGCGGCGGGGCCCTTGAGGATCTTCGAAGCCGCCACGCGCTCTTCCTTGATCGCGCTGATGAACCGCGCGAAAACCGCCTCCGCAACCGTCGGGGCCGGCACGCCCATGTCCAGCGCGCCCACGCTCGTCCACTTCCCCGTCCCCTTCTGCCCCGCGGCGTCCAGCACGACGTCCACGAACGGCTTGCCCGTCACCGGGTCCCTTTGCTGCAGAACATCCGCGGTGATCTCGATCAGGAACGAGTCGAGGTCGCCCTTGTTCCACTCCTTGAACACGTCCGAGCACTCGCTGGGCGACATCCCGGCGACCTGGTTCATCAGGGCGTACGCCTCGCAGATCATCTGCATGTCGCCGTACTCGATCCCGTTGTGCACCATCTTCACATAGTGCCCCGCGCCGTCGGGCCCGATGAACGCCGTGCAGGGCACGCCGCCCTTCACGGGCCTGCCCGGCGCCGCCCCCGGAATCGGCTTGCCCGTCTTCTCGTCCACCTTCGCGGCGATCGCTTCCCAGATGGGCTTCAGCGTCGCCCACGCCTCGGGCTTGCCGGCGGGCATCAGGCTCGGACCAAACCGAGCCCCCTCCTCGCCGCCGGAAACCCCGGAGCCGACGAACAAGAGCCCCTTCGCGTTCAGTTCCTTCTCGCGCCGCTGCGTGTCGGTATAGAGCGCGTTGCCGCCGTCGATGATCACATCGCCCTTCTCCAGCAGCGGCACAAGTTTGTTGATGGTCGCGTCGGTGGGCTCGCCCGCCTTGACCAGCAGGATCACCTTCCGCGGCCTCTTGATGGCGTCCACGAACTTCTTCAGACGCTCGCCCTCGTCCTCCGGCTCGGTGAACCCGATCAACGCCCCGCCCGGCCCGAGCACACTCGGGGGGTTCTCCGCCAGGAACGGGCCCACCTTCGACGCCGAGCGGTTGTGGACCGCCACCTTGAACCCGTGGTCCGCCATGTTGAGGATGAGGTTCTTCCCCATCACCTCGAGGCCAACGAGTCCGATGTCCGCTGATGCCGTGGTCGTCATGGTGGCGTCTTTCTTGGGAGCGTGGGTGGGTTCGGTGGGAGTTGGGGCATTGTGCCCCGGCGTGGCCCGGGGAGCAAATGGGCTCCGGCGTCATGGTTGGATGCCGAGCGGGGTCGGCGGGGTGTGGCGGGCTGTGCCGGCTTGTGCGGGCTGTGCCGGGTGATCGCCCATGCCGCGGCCCGCCGAAAGCGAGCCCGCTCCCGAGCCGAATGAGGCCCTTTGATGGGACGCAATTTCTCGCTCGCCGGTGCGTTGGGCCGTTACCCTTTCTGGGAGGACGCCGCGCGATGAGCGACCGGATTCCAACGCAGTCGCTGAACCCCGTGCCGAAGGCGGCGTGGTCGTACGACCACGCGCGTCATCTGCTGATGCGGGCCGGCTTCGGGGGAACGCCCGTCCAAGTGCGGACGCTCGCCCAGTGGGGCCCGGAGAAGTGCGTCGATCACCTCCTGAACTTCGAGCAGGCCAAGGGCTACCCCACGCCCTCGGTGAAGATCGAGGACCAGCGGGCGACCGCTGATGACGAGAGCACCCCCGGCGCCGACCCCCGCGGCGGCTTCCGCTGGGACATCATGCGCCCCCCCACCGCCGCCGAACGCGCCGAGATCGCCCGCGCCCGCCGCAACCAGGACGAGGACTTCCTGGCCGCCGTCCGCCTCGAACGCCAGCGCCGCGAACGCGAAGACCGCGACCAGGTCCGGGCCATGCAGAAGTGGTGGCTGAAGCGCATGATCGAATCGCCGCGCCCGCTCGAAGAGAAGATGACGCTGTTCTGGCACGGCCACTTCGCGACGAGTTACCGCACGATCGAGAACTCGTGGCACCAGTACCTGCAGAACAACCTCTTCCGCCGGAACGCCGTCGGCAGCTTCCGCGACCTCCTGCACGCCGTCGTCCGCGACCCGGCGATGCTCAAGTACCTCGACAACGACGAATCCCGCAAGGAACAGCCCAACGAGAACCTCGCCCGCGAACTGCTGGAACTGTTCGCGCTCGGGGTGGGCAACTACACCGAGGCCGACATCAAGCAGGGCGCCCGGGCCCTCACGGGCTACTCCTTCGAGTTCAACGATTTCGCCTTCCGGCGCGAACGCCACGACGCGGGCAGCAAGTCCATCCTCGGGCGCCAGGGCGTGTTCGACGGCGACGATTTCGTCGACATCATCCTCGCCCAGCCCGCCTGCCCACGCTTCATCGCCGCCAAGATCTACCGCTTTCTTGTGAACCCGATGGAGGGCGACGCCGCCCCGGGCACGAAGGCGGGCGCCGCCTGCGCCCAGGTCATCGAGCGTCTGGCCTCGATCCTGGCGGGATCGGACTACAACCTCAAACCCATGCTCCGCACGCTGCTGCTCAGCGAGCACTTCTACGCCCCGGCGAACCGCAACGCGCAGGTCAAGAGCCCGGTGGACCTCGTGGTGGGCCTGGTGCGCAGCCTCCACACGCCGGCGCGCGACCTGGGCATCCTGAACGACGCCCTCGACCTCATGGGCCAGAGCCTGTTCTTCCCCCCCAACGTGGCCGGCTGGGCGGGCGGCCGGTCGTGGATCAACACCTCCACGCTCTTCGTCCGGCACAACGTCGCGAACTTTCTCATCACCGGCAAGATGCCCAAGGGCTACGACCCCCTGGCCGAGGTGGACCCGTACGACCCACGCCCGCTGCTGTCTGACCTCGCGAGCGTCACGCCGGGACAAGAGAAGGACCCCGTCGCGGTGGCGCGGTACATGCTGCGGTTCATGCTGGGCACAGAGCCCACCCAGGAACAGGTGGCGGCCGTCGCGGCTTATCTCGACGATGGAGCGGAAGGGATCTCGCCGGAAACCCTCCGCCGCGGGCTCGCGCTGATCGCGACGATGCCCGGTTACCAGGTGTGTTGAGGCGAAAACACGAGGCACGAGTCACCCGGCAGAAGGCAGCACGCATGAGCGAACCGCACACCCCGTACTCCCGTCGAGCCTTCCTCTCCCGCGGGATCACGCTCGCCTCCGCCGCGTGGACCGTCCCGGCGTTCATCGATCTCTCCGCCCGGGCCCTCGCCGCCCAGGTCACGCCGGGGCACACCTCGAACCCCGGCGTGCCCGAGGACCGCGTCCTCGTCGTCATCCAACTCGCCGGCGGCAACGACGGGCTCAACACCGTCGTGCCCTTCGGAGAGGCCGCCTACTACAAGGCAAGGCCCGCCATCGCCATCCCCAAAGACCAGGTGCTCCGCCTCTCAAACAGCGACGGCGTCGGCCTGCACCCCAAACTCGGCGCTCTTCGCGAGATGTACGACGACGGCCAGCTCTCCATCATCCAGGGCGTCGGCTACCCCAATCCGAACCGCTCGCACTTCAAGAGCATGGACATCTGGCACACCGCCGACCTCTCCGGCACCGGCGAAGGATGGCTCGGGCGCTACTTCGACAACCAATGCTGCGGCACCGCCGCCGGTTCCGCTCGCAACGCCGGCGCACCCCAGGCCCCGATCGGCGGCGACGCCGGCATCGCGCTGGGCCGCACCGCCCCGCTGGCGATGGAAGGACGCAAGTTCAGGCCCATCGCCTTCGAGACGCCCGACCTGTTCCGCTGGACCGGCGAGGACATGGACGACGAGAAACTCCACGAGGCCTATCGAACGCTCTCCGGCGCGGCGGGCGACCTCGCTCCGGCCCCCGCGAACTCGCCGCCGCACGGGCACGACACCGCCGCCAGTTTCCTCACCCGCACCACCCTCGACGCCCAGGTGGCCAGCGACCGCATCCGCCGAGCCGTGTCGCGCACCCCCCAGACCGAGTACCCGCGCACCCCGCTGGGCCGCCAGTTGATGATGGTCGCCAGCATGATCGCCGCGGGCCTTCCCACGCGCGTCTACTACGTCTCCCTGGGGGGCTTCGACACCCACGCCGGCCAAGGCGGCGTCAACGGCACCCAGGCCAACCTCCTCGAAACCTTCGCACAGGCCCTCAGGGCCTTCTACACCGACCTGAAAAAGCAAGAGAACGACGGGCGCGTGCTCACCATGACCTTCTCCGAGTTCGGCCGCCGCGTCGGACAGAACGCCAGCGCCGGCACCGACCACGGAACCGCCGCGCCCATGTTCCTCGCCGGCCCCATGGTCCGCCCAGGAGTCCTCGGCAACCACCCCAGCCTCACCGACCTCGACAACGGCGACCTCAAGTTCACCGCCGATTTCCGCAGCGTCTACGCCGGCGTCCTCGCCCAGTGGCTCCGCGCCGACCCCGAGCAGGTGCTGGAGGGCCGGTTCGCGGAGGCCAAAGTGGTGCGCGGCTAGACGCCGCAGTCTAAAGTCGCGGCCCCGTCCGGGCGGGGCCGCGCGCTGTCAATCAACCGCCCGCGGCCCTCAGGCACGGCGCCGGCGCACGACGCCGAGGCCCGCTCCCGCGAGCAGTAAGGCAGCACCGGGGGATGGGACCCACGCGCCCGAAGAAAAGATGCCGTTGGTGCCGGTGAAGGGGCTGGGCTGCGTCGGGCCGTAGGTGTTGTTGGAAAGATCGAAGCGGTAGATGCCCTGCGCCGGCACGTCGTTGACCATCCAGGCGAAGCCGCCTCCGACACCCAGGCCGTCGACATCGACATCGGCCCCCGGGTAAGGGCTCAGGTTGAGGTACGTGGGCGAGGTGTACAAGTTGGAGATGCGAACGACACCGCGCCCCGGGCCGCCGATGTTGTCGTTCAGGCCGATGAACGTGTCGGTCACTGGGTCGTAATCGAGACCGCCGAAGTCGGTGCTGCTGGGCGTGGTGACGATGAGCTGGGCGACGCCGGTCAGGGGGTTCACCTCATAGAAACCGGGCTGCGTGACGGACCGGTAGCCGACCAGTTTGTTCCGAGCGGTGTCGTACGCGAGGCCGGTGAGGGAGATCGTGGCGGCGTTGAACGTGATGGTCACGGCGCTCGAAGGCGTGAGACCGCCAAGGCTGAAGGGGCTCGACCGAAGCGAGGAACCGTTGTTCCAGTACAGCGTGTTGGAGTTGCTGTCGTACGCCATGCCCCAGGCGGTGGCGGTCGAGCCGGCGAGAAGGTTCGTGGCGACATTGGTGCTGACGTCGATGTGCCAGATCGACGGAGACGTCTGGTCGTTCCCGACAAGGAGTTGGGCCCACGCCGACGACGCGATCCCCAGTCCTGCCAAGGCGCTCAATGCTCTGACGATTCTCATGACACGTTCCTCCCTTTCGCATCGGCGACGGGCGCGGGAAGAACGCCCGACAAGGCGATGGTCACTCCGCAACGCACACCCCAAGACCTTCGCCCACCGCGCGGTCAACGGCATGCAGGTCGCGCCGCGCTGCATCGCGAAAGGCTCAGGCTGCGGGAGGACGCGCTTCTTCCCAACCCGCCCTCCGAGCACAATTCTGATCAACGAGGTGCGACGATTCAAGGGGTCCTTTGCGTCCTCGCAACCATACTGAACACAATACGAACGACAGTGCGTACGGCGCGGATGGCGTGCGGCCCCGTTCGCCCGGGCGGAGCGCCCACGCTCGATCGCCACTCCCGCCACCGGGCGTGTCGGCCGCCCGGTGCGACGCGAGCGCACCTCCGCGACTACCATTGAGACCAAGACTCAGCCGCTGCTTCGAAGGACCGAAGGGCGGCCCGAAGATCCAAGGAGTCCAGCCATGCCCGTCACCCTCAGCGAAACCGCCGCCCGCGAGATCAAGAACATCATCCAGCAGCAGGAACTCGACGCCGCCAAGGTCCGCCTCCGCGTCGGCGTCAAGGGCGGCGGCTGCTCCGGCTTCTCCTACCTCCTCGACCTCACCGAAAACCAGAAGGAAACCGACGAGGAGTTTGAGCAGCATGGCATCAAGGTCATCTGCGACCCCAAGTCCCTCCTCTACCTCAACGGCGTGACCGTCGACTTCAAGGACGAGATCATGGGCCGCGGCTTCGTTTTCAACAACCCCAACGCGACCAGTTCCTGCGGCTGCGGCTCCTCATTCAGCGTCTGAAGCCGGGCACCCCGCGGGCTCCCGGCGGGCTTGAACGATTGATCGTGTGCGGCCCGGCGGTCGCGCCCGCTGCCCGTGCGGCCCGCCCGACCGCGGAACGTTCAGGCCCGCTTCCACCAGTCCGCCGGGTCGTCCCCGTCCTCGTCGGGGCTCGAAAGATCGTGCGTTTCGCCCCACAGAAACGCGCCCGGGTGCTCCGACTGATACCACGCGGTCGTCAGCCGGCGTAGTTCCGCGATGAACCCGATGGCCGCCAGCCGGTGCGTTCCGAGCGTCGCCGTCACGCGCTGATCCGTCGCCTCGAGCGACACCAACTCCACGTTGTGGCGTTCGGCGATGGCCCGCGCCGTGGCCAGAACGATCCGCCGCACGCCCGCGTCCCTCAGCGGCGTGCCCGAGAGCGCCCGCAGCGTCACCGTCGACCGTTCGGCGCTCATGAGCCGACCCCGTGTCCAAGCACGATGGACGCCGCCTCGCCCAGGTCCGAGGCCCGGTGGTGCGCCTTGGTCGGTTCGTTGGCGGACGCGGAGAGTCGAATCGTCCGGCACCCCGCGGCCAGCCCGGCCTCCACGTCGCGCTCGGCGTCGCCGATCATCCACGAACGCGAGAGGTCGATGCCGTGATGCTCAGCGATGTCAAAGAGCATGCCCGGCGCGGGTTTGCGCCAGGGGTGCTCGCGGCTCAACCCGCACACCACGCCCGAGGGGTGGTACGGGCAGAATCGGAACGCGTCGATGGCGTGGTCCAGCAGTTCGTTCAGCCGGTCGTTGCACGCGGCCACCTGGTCCAGGCCGTACTTGCCGCGGGCGACCCCGCCCTGATTCGAGACCACGCCGAGAAAAAAACCGGCCTGTTTCAGAACCCGGCACGCCTCGGGCGCCCCGGGCAGCAGCCGGACCAAAGCCGGGTCGCCGAGATCGCCATCCGGGGTGACCCCCCGGCACGCGATGAGGGTGTCATCGCGGTCGAAAAAGACGGCGGGGATTGGCGTGGGGGATGCGTGGGACACGTGCGAGAGGGTAGGGAAGAACTCGGGCGTGCAGGCGGACCGGGCCGGTAAAGCGGTACACTCACGCCCGATCGCTCAATCCCATCCCTCGTTCGGAGACGCGGCACATGGCCAGCCAACGCCGACGGATCGCGGGTGTCACGGTTCTTGTCATGACGACGCCGATGCTGACCAACTCGTGCGCCAACGCTCCGGACCGCGCCGCTCGGGAAACGATCCGCGTGCACGCGGACGCGGGCGGAACAGACCTGGAGATCGCGGCCTCGGGCGTTCGGGCGCGGTTCTCCCCGCGGATTGATCGGCTGGTGTTCTTCGGGCCCGACGCTCCCAACCAAGCCGCGGTCAACCTGCTGCACACGCAGGACCTCGACCGATCGCCCGCGGCGGACGGGGGCTACACATTCTTCGGCGGGGCCTATTCCTGGTGGGCCCCGCAGAACGGCGAGAAGGGCTGGATCGGTGCCGACGGCTCGCTGAAGAACTGGCCACCCGACCCGGCGATGGATACCGGGCCGTCGGTGCTCACCGCGAGGTCTGAGCGTTCGATCACGGTCGTCGGACCGGTGCAGCGGAGCGGGCTTCGTGAGGACAAGACGTTCCGCATCACGGGCCCGAACACGGCGGAGTTCTCCTCCACCTTGGTGAACACCACGGACCGGGTCATCACGGCGGGGCCGTGGTTGAACACGGCGGTGGCGCCCCCGCGTGACGGCGCGATCTCCGTGATCGCCTTCAAGTTGTGGCCGCGGCGACCGGGCTCCATCCTGGGGCCGAACAAGGTCCGCGGCGCGATGGGGACCGACGCCGAGGGCCGGTTCCGCGGCGCTCTGGACGCCCCGGCCGAGAACGGCTGGGCCGCGCTGCCGCTGACCAAGGCAACCTGGGTCGAGGGCATCAAGGTGTACGTTGACACGGAGTCGGCGCCGGCGGAGATCGCCGTGTGGCGCGACGGGTGGTGGCTGCACCGCCGCCTGACCACCGGCGACCGCGCGTCGACCCAACGCCTGCGTGAACTCGGAGAGGGCCCCGTGGCCGCGTACATCAACCCGGGGCTGGGGATCATCGAGGCGGAGCTCGTGGCGCCGATCGTGGACATCCCGCCGGGCGGGTCGACCACGGCGGTGGAGCGGTGGACGCTCATCCCCAGCGCGACGCCGGACGTGGGCGTGCTGCCGGCGCGGTGAGGTCGGAGCGATCGCCCTCGCGGCGAGGTCGGAGGCGGGCCCGCGCCGGGCCGCCCTCTCTACACTCGGGGCATGACCACCTTCGCCCAGCCTTCGTCGGCGTCCCGCGTCGTCCGCGCCCCGCGCGGCAATGTGCGTTCGTGCAAGTCGTGGCAGGCCGAGGCCGCCATGCGCATGCTCATGAACAACCTCGACCCCGAAGTCGCGGAAAGGCCGCAGGATCTGGTGGTGTACGGCGGGCGCGGGAAGGCGGCGCGATCCTGGGAGGCGTTTGACGCGATCGTGGAGACCCTCAAGCGGCTCGAACCGGACGAAACGCTGCTGGTGCAGTCGGGCAAGCCGGTGGGGGTGGTGCGGACCACGGAGGACTCGCCCCGGGTGCTGATCGCCAACTCGAACCTGGTGCCGCACTGGGGGACGCAGGCGCACTTCGATGAACTCGAGAAGCGCGGCCTGATGATGTTCGGGCAGATGACCGCGGGTTCGTGGATCTACATCGGGACCCAGGGGATTCTGCAGGGGACGTACGAGACCTTCGCCGAACTCGGCCACACACACTACCCGCACCTGCGGAACGATCCGTCGGGCCCGCTGGCGGGGAAGTTGTGCGTGACGGCGGGCTGCGGCGGGATGGGGGGCGCCCAGCCGCTGGCGGTGACGCTCAACGGCGGGACGTGCCTGATCGCCGACGTCGATCTTGAGCGGCTGCGCCGGCGGTGCCACGACAGGTACCTCGACGAAATCCTCCCGAGCATCGATCAGGCGATCGACGGCGCGGTGGACTACGCCGCCAAGCGGCGCAACGTCAGCGTGGGGGTGCACTGCAACGCGGTGGACCTGCTGGCGCGGCTGCAGGCGCGGCGGATCGTCCCGCACGTCATCACGGACCAGACCAGCGCCCACGACCCGCTGGTAGGGTACGTGCCCGAGGGGCTGACGCTGCACGAGGCGGACCTGCTGCGCGGCGCCGACCCGGCGGAGTACCAGCGGCGCAGCACCGCCACGATGGCCAAGCACGTGCGGCTGATGGTCGAACTCATGCGGGCCGGGAGCATCGTGTTCGACTACGGGAACAACATCCGCCAGCGGGCCCTGGACCACGGCTACAAGGACGCGTTCGCGTTCCCGGGGTTCGTGCCCGCGTACATCCGCCCGCAGTTCTGCCGCGGGCGCGGGCCGTTCCGATGGGTGGCGCTGAGCGGCGACCCGGAGGACATCTACACGACCGACGCGGCGATCATGGACCTGTTCCCGAAGGACGAGCGGCTGCACCGCTGGATCAAGGGGTGCCGGGGGCCGGACGGGAAGAACAAGTTCGCGTTCCAGGGGCTCCCGGCGCGGATCTGCTGGCTGGGGTACAGCGAGCGGGACAAGGCGGGGCTGCTCTTCAACGAACTGGTGCGGACGGGCGAGGTGAGCGCGCCGATCGTGATCGGGCGGGACCACCTGGACTGCGGCAGCGTGGCCAGCCCGAACCGCGAGACCGAGGCGATGAAGGACGGGACCGACGCCGTCTCCGACTGGGCGATTCTGAACGCCATGGTGAACATCGCCTCGGGCGCGAGCTGGGTGAGTTTCCACCACGGCGGGGGCGTGGGCATCGGGTTCTCGCAGCACGCCGGTCAGGTGATCGTGGCGGACGGGACGGCGGAGGCACGGGAACGGATCGCGCGGGTGCTGGCGAACGACCCGATGATGGGCGTGCTGCGGCACGCCGACGCGGGGTACGAGGAGGCGGTCGCGTTCGCGCGGGAACATGAAATCGACGTGCCGATGATGGAATAGGCACGCGGCTCAGCCTGCGATCGCGGAGTGCGCGGGAACAAGCGGCATCGGGTCCTCGGCGTCAAAGACCCCGCGTCCTTTGTTGGGGCGGCCCGCGGGGGCGGCCTCGCCAACGCTCCGGTTGTTCGTAAACGCCCACGCCATCCGCGGAACGCGAGACCGGCGGCCGTTCGAGCCTGCCACGAGGTGCCTCTCGAATGGGCGGGCGTGCGAGGTCCGGCATCCGGACATGGTGGCGTTGATGAAGTCAAAGGCGTTCACGGCGCTGCCCGACTCGGGCAAGTGGCGATTCTGTCGTCTCGGCACGGTGCGTCGCTCCAGACGGTGAGCGGACACGGGCGGCGCGTCGCCCCTCGATCGCTCGCCGGGGTCGCGGTGCGACGCTCTCAGGCCACGCGGCGGTGGTAGTCCTTGACCGCGTTGTGGAGGGCGGCGGCGAGAGATTCGTCGGAGGTGATCCCGCGTTCGTGCCTGCGGACCGCGGCAACCACGGCGTTGACGAGAGCGACGCGGGCCACGCGGGCGTGCGAGGGCGCCCCGGCGAAGTGCTCGTGCTGCCAGCGCCGCCACGCCTGGCCGGCCGCGGTCCAGGTCGGGGCGTCGCGCGCTTCACCGGCGCAAGGGCCCGAGGGACCGGAGGTATGGGCGCGCGGCGCGGGGTCGGTGTCGGGCTCCGGCACGGAGAACCGGACGAAGGCGGCCGGGACGTCCTGATCGATGAAGTTCGGCATGGCAATCTCAGTGCGAGAAAGGCGGGCGTGGGACGGTGACAAAGCATGAGATTGGCGAGGAATCCGTGGCTCGATCACGCCTCAACCGGGCCATGCACCGAACAGACTGCGTACTTCAGCCGACCTTCGCGGCTGGTGAGCCGTCGGCGCGCGGTGCGGCGCGTCCGTTGGTTCACGGCGCCGGCTGAGCGTGGACGGGGGACGCCGCGCCGCTCACGGTCGCGGTTCGGTTGGCGTGGGAAGCGGCGTCACTCTTTCTCGAACGTCGGCACGTCCATCTTCCGGGCCTTCTTCCCGAGGCCGGCGGCCTCGTGCTGGTCTTCGGTCAAAATCTCTTCGAGCACGGCGCGGACGGGGCGCTCGCTCTCGATTTTCTCTTGCCAGCGCGCCATCCAGTCGGTGGAGTCGTGGCGGGTGCCGCCGAAGGCGACGGGGTCGTCGTCCTGGGCTTTCAGTTCCGCGAGCACTTCGCGTTCGAGTTTGTCGGCGACGGACTTCTCGTAGGACCGGCGCGCCTCGGCGATGCGGGATCTCTGCTCGTCGGTGAGGCCGCGGAGGTTCTCGATGCGGTCGAAGTCGAGGTCGTTGCCGAAGCCCAAGGAGAAGCGGCGGTCGGAGGCTCTGGTGTAGAAAGCGACGCGGAGGCGGTCGCGGGCTTCCTCGGTCAGCGTGGGGAGCACGCGGCGGAAGGCGGCCAGGTTGGCGTCCCGGACCGGCTTCCAACGCTCGAGGGCACGGGCATACCACAGGCCGGATGTGCGGCGCCAGCGCTCCGGGTCTTCGGCGTCCCCCTCGTCGGGGGGCGGGTCCTGGTACCGGCTGGCCTCGATGGTCCACTGCTCGGCGATGGCGGCGGCGCGGTCGAGGGCGTCCTGGTAGCCCTGGAGGGCCGCGGCGGTTTCTTCGGGCAGCGGCTTCCCCGCACCGACGGCGCTGCGGACCAGCGCTTCCAGGTCCACGGCGGCCAGACCGATCTGCTGTCCGCCGGAGCGCACGAGGTCTCGGCGTTTGAGCCGGGCTTCGAGCATGGGCCAGCGGCCGAGCTGCTCGGGACTCAGGAGGAGTTTGACGTCTCCGAGCAGGTTCTCGCGGAGTTTCTGGACGTGCTTGTTGTAGCGCTCGGTGACGGGCCGCGCCTTCTCCCACAGTTCGGGCTCGTTGCGCCACGTGCCGTTGGGCACGAAGGTGGCCTCGTACCACCTGGACATGGTGCGCCGGTTGGTGCGGAGCTTGTCGAGGTAGCTCTGCGCCATGTCGTCGATCTGCGCCCGCTGGTCGTCCGAGGGTTCGAGGAGGGCGGCCAGCGCGCGGAGTTCCGAGAGGTCGAGGGGCGGCGGCTCTTCGTACTGCGTCGCGTACGCCTCGAAGCGGCCCGAGTCGTCGTCGATCTGCTGTCGGGCGCGCGCGTCGGCGGGCGACGCGAGCGGGGACGCCGCGAGCAGCGCCGGCAGCAGAGCGGCGAGCGCGGGGCGGAACAGGCTGCTTCGGCGTGCCCCCTGGGGCATGGGCGGTGCTCCTCGGTGCTTGAGCGCGTGCTCGATCACTCCTCGAATGTGGGTTCCTTGATTTCGACCGGCTTGAAGGGCTCCGGCAGCCTGGCGAGCACGTCGGCGGGGAGCGCCGCTCGCACCTTGTCGACCGCGGCCTTGATCATCTGCGGCGACTTGGTGTAGAAGTCGGTCATCGACTGGCCGCCCCACAGGCCCTCGGGTCCCGAGGCGCCCGCCATCTCTTTCTCGCGGGCCTCCGCGAGGGAGCGGTACAGGGCCAGGGTGTCCGCGTCGTGTGCGCGGCGGATCTCGGCGACCGCTTTCTTTTGTTCCTCGGTGAGCGCGTCGGACGTCGCCGCGGTGTCGAAGGCCCGGTCGAGCTGCGGGCCGGCCTGGTCGTTGAACTGGAAGTACGCCGAGCGGTAATAGTTGAGTTGGAATCGGTCGCGGGCGGACTCGGGCAGCGCGGCGGCGATCTTGGCGAGAGCGCGGTTGTTGACGTCGAGCGCGGGCTTGGATTTCTCGATGCCCTCGAGCATCATCTTCCTGCCGAACTCCTGCTGCTCCTGCATGGACTTGCCGCCGAGCTGCTCGCCGAGGTCCTTGAGGCTTTTCTCCAGGTTCTCGCGCCATTCGAGGTACGGGGTGATGGCCGCGTCCATGTCCTGCTCGTACTGGTCGAAGATGGCGGCGGCGTCGTCGGGCAGTTTGCCGTCGGGCACCACCGAGCGGGCGATTCCGACCAGGTCGACCGTGCCGCCCCCCAGGGGCCCCGAGGCGGAGGCGTCGGAGAGGCGTTTGCGGCGTTCGGCCCTCGGCCAGGCCTCAACTTGCTGGGCGGTGAGAGTCGTCTTGAAATCTTCAAGAAACTTGGATTCGAGATTCTCCGCGTGGTCGGAGAAGTTCTGGAACGCCTCCATCATCTTCTTCATGTCTTCCTTGGAGGGCATCCCGCTCACGTCGGCGCCCATGCCCCGCTGGAAATCCATGACCTTCCTGGCCGCGTCCTTGACCTGGGCGTTGTAGGTGGCGTAGAGGTCGAGCACGCTCTTGCGCTGGTCGGCCTGGAGCTTGAGCACATCGGCCATGGCTTCGACGGTGGACTTGCGGAGCGACCAGCCCAGGCCTCCCATGGCCGCGTCGATCTCCTCGTCGGCCTCCCGCGCGAACGAGCCCTTGGGGGGCGAGATGAGCGACGAGAGCGCGACGGCGAGGGCGAGCGCGAGCAGGCGGGCGCGGCGCAGCCGGGAGGGAAGGTCCTTGAGAGCGCGGACGGCGAGCATGGGGAGATCCTTCAGAAATGCGGGCGGGCGTGTGAGGGCCGTCGCGTCTTGGCTCGGCACCGGCGTGTGGAGCGCAACTGTACCGGCGCCGGGCGCGGGCGGTTCCAGCGGATGGCGGTCGGGGCTGCTGCCGTTGTGCCGTGTGGGATCACCGCGCGTCTGGTCGGAGTTCGGTGTGGTCGTGACCCAGGGCCCGGCCGCGGTCTCGTGCGGCGATGACGGCCTTGACGATGGAGGCAGCGACCCGCTGCGCGTCAAGGACCGCCAAGGCGGCCTCGGTGGTGCCGCCCTTGCTCGTGACGGCTCCGCGGAGATCGGCGGGGGACTCGGACGAAGCGGCCAGCATGGCCGCTGCCCCCGCGAGGGTCTGGCGGGTGAGGCGGTCCGCGGCGGCGGGAGGGAGGCCGGCCTCGACGCCGGCGCGGGCCATCGCTTCCGCGAGATAGAACAGGTACGCGGGACCCGAGCCGGAGAGCGCGGTGACCGCGTCCATCATGGGTTCTTCGACCATCTCAACCACGGGGCCAACCGCGCGGAAGAGTTCGAGGGCGGGGGCCTCGTCTCCCGGAACGGCTCCGTCGCCCAGGGCGACGGCGGTGGCCCCTTGCCCGATGCGCGCCGGGGTGTTGGGCATCACGCGGACGACGCGGACCGAGCCGCCCAGGGCGGAGCGGACGACGCCGGACTTGGCGCCGGCGAGCATGGTGATGACGACGCCGTCGAAAGCGAGGCCCGCGGCGGCCCACTGGCTTGCGACCACCGGGAGCGACTGCGGCTTGACCGCCAGGACGACGGTGGCGCGGGAGCCGCGCTGGAGGGCGCCGTGGAAGAGGGCGGGGCCGTCGAGCAGGCCGGCGGCTGTGGGGATGCGGGCCTGATCGAAGGGTCGGCGCTGGTCGGCGGAGGGCTCGATCACGCCGAAGTCCGACGCGGGGAATCCGGCGCGTTCAACAGCGCCCAGGGCCAGAGCGCGGGCCATGTTGCCGCCGCCGATGAAGAGGTAGCGAGGGAGGGTGGGCATGAGCTCGGCACGGGTCGGGATCGTGCGCGGATGGTACGGGCGTCATCGCGGCGGAGATCGGCTCGGCGCCGCTTCGTCCCAACGCCCTCGCACCGAACCCGGAGCGCCCGCGACGGGTCACACGGGTCGGGAGGATTCCGGCCGCGACCAACCCGCTCGCTCACGCTCGGGGCTCGTTCGGCGGGCGGCTGGTGTTCACACGATCTGAACCGATAGAATGGCCGGCATGGCGATCCCCTACGTGCTCGAGTTTGAGAAGCCGTTGCTGGAGCTGGAAAGGCAAATCCAAGAACTGGAGGCCGAAGCGGCTCTGGGCGGGGAGGGCGTGAAAACCGACGACGGCGAGGTGACGCCCGTGCAGCCGGACGTTCCCGCCAAATCGGGAACGAAGAGGGCTCGACCCGCTGCGGTGGCGCGGGCCGAGGGGTCGGGAGGCGGGCGCGCTGCGGCGCGGCTGAGCGAGGCGCG
>CAZDYM010000021.1:14615-16497 GCA_964509325.1 uncultured Phycisphaeraceae bacterium | reverse complement strand
CGGCGGGATCCTGCAGACGGTGCTGCGGAAACTGCTGAATGAGAGCCGCAAAGCGGCGGTGGTGTGAGGCGGCCACGCGGTACACTCAACGCATATGCGAGCCATCGTCACCGGCCAGATCGGCATGGACAAGAAGGACTACCTCCGCTCCGTCGTTGACTTCGGCGGCAAGCAGGGTGAGACCGTCGCGCTCTACAACATCGGCGACATCATGTACGCCGAGGCCCCCGATGTCCGCCCCGGGCGCATCCTCGACCTGCCCTGGAGCCGCCTGCACTCGCTCCGCCGCGCCGCGTTCAAGGACGTCATCGCCCAGAGCAAGGGCCAGCCGAACCTGATCGTCAACACCCACGCGACGTTCCGCTGGCGCCACGGCCTTTTCGCCGCCTTTGATTTCGACCAAATCCGCGACTGCAACCCCGACCTGTTCATCTGCCTGGTTGACAACATCGAGGTGGTGCACCACCGCCTGCACCGCGATTTCGAGATCGACGCCACGCTGAAGGACTGCATGGTGTGGCGTGAGGAGGAGATCCTCGCCACCGAACTGATGGCGCAGGCGATGGGCAAGCCCTTCTACATCCTTTCGCGCGGGCGTCACGAGCCCACGGTCCGCACCGCGTTCCGCCTGGTGTGCCGCCCCGACATGAAGAAGGTCTACCCCTCGTTCCCGATGAGCCACGTCGTCGACATGCCCGACGTGCTCGCCGAGATCGACCACTTCCGCGCCGAACTCGCCAAGCACTTCATCACCTTCGACCCCGGCGACGTCGACGAGAAACTCCTGCTCGACCGCGGCCTCGAAGCCGCCAAGGAAGGCAAGGAGTTCCTCGAAGTCAAGCCGCACTCCTTCGGCGGCAGCCGCTCCGCCGACGCCAGGCCCATCAAGGTCTCGGTCCGACAGATCCTTGACATCGCCGGCGACGTCGACGGCCAGATCTACATGCGCGACTTCAAACTCATCGATCAATCCCACATGATCGTCAGCCTCGTCCCCGAACTGCCCGGCGGCGTGCCCGGCCTCTCCAGCGGCGTCGAACGCGAACTCCAGCACGCCTTCGAGCACACCAAAGAGGTCTACATCGTCTGGAAGCCCAAGAAGAACCCCTCGCCCTTCATCACCGAAACCGCCACACGCGTCTTCAAGAGCGTGCCCGAAGCCCTCGCCCACTTCGAACAGTCCGGCATGTTCGCCGCGACCAATCTGTTTGGGCAGTAAGCGGGAGGCGCCGAGACATCAGGGCATCGATGCCTTCCGAGAAAGCGCAGAAGCCGCCGGAGCGTGAGAGGACGGGCACGCTGCGGACGGCTTCCACGGCACTGAAGAGTCCGGCGTCGGACCAGGACGCCGGTTGGAACACGCGGGGTCAAACCAATCGCCGCGGTTCCCCTCCATCGACTTGGGGAAGTTCAGGCAGCACGGGCGGAACCCGGCGGTCGTGCGCGAGAACAAACAGGCACTCATGAGCGCCAACCTCCGCACCGCCTCGGCTCGGTCTGTGGTGGACTGACTCTTCCCGCAGAGATATACGCAAACCGCGCCGCGCGGTTTCACGCCCAACCCCGGGGCGTCCCTACACGGTTTCCAGCCTGAAACCGGGCCAGACGGCGTTGTCGATCAGGCGGACGCCCCCGCACCTCGCCGCCGCCAGCACCCGCGCCGGATGACCGGGTACGGGCGGGCCCAGCGTCGCCGCGTCCCGCACCGCGACATACTCGGGCGCGAGACGATTGGCCAGCAGCACCCGCCGCCCCGCCCGCTCGGCCTCGGACGCGTCGCTGAATCGCCCCGCCTCCACCAACGCCCGCGCCATCGCGGGCGCGCGCCGACGGTCCTGCGGCATCAGCAGCGTGTTGCGGCTGCTCATCGCCCGCCCGTCGG
>CAZDYM010000021.1:0-14566 GCA_964509325.1 uncultured Phycisphaeraceae bacterium | reverse complement strand
TCGCCCGGACCACCGCGAGCTGCTGCCAGTCCTTTTCGCCGAACACCGCGGCGCGCGGGCGCGCCAGTTCAAACAGCCTCAGGCACACCTGGCACACCCCGGCGAAGTGACCGGGCCGGTGCGCGTCCTCCAGCCCCGGCCCGGTCGCCGCGGCGGGCAGGTCCGGCACGCGGACGCCCGCGCGACCACCTCCGCTCGGCGGGTACATCACCTCCACCGAAGGCGCGAAGACACAGTCCGCCCCCGCGCTCTCGCACAGGCGCGCGTCCGCGTCGAGCGTCCGCGGGTACCGCTCCAGGTCGCGGGGGTCGTTGAACTGCGTCGGGTTGACAAAGACGCTGACGACCACGGGCGCCCCCGACGGGCGCGCCAGCGTCGCGGCGTGTCGGATCAGCGCCGCGTGCCCTCCGTGCAGCGCGCCCATCGTCGGCACGAACACGCACCCGCGAAAAGCCGCCAACTCCTCCGGGGTGCCGATGACCACCATCCGCAGAACCTCCGGGCCGACGCCGCGTCACTTCTTGGCGTTCAACTTCAACTGCCGGATGAACTCACCCTCGGCTTCCTTGAGCCGATCCACCGCCGCGGCAAGGTCGGCCGTCAGCTCGCCCACCGACCGGTCCCCCGCCCGCAGCGCGCCCGCGTCGTTCAGCCCCTTCAGCGCGTCGGTCGCCGACCCGACGTCCGACACCGCCTGCGCGTACACCCGCGCCGAGTCGTACAGCAACTCGAAGTTCAAGTCCTGCTGGTCGGGCCGGTAGATCAGCCTCCACGGCGAGCGACGCACTTCCGCCAGCGTCGACGCCAACTGGTCCCCGCTCAGCCGCAGTTTCGCGATGGTCGCCCGCACCTGCGGCACGTTCTCGGCGACCGCGGAATCCGCCTTGGTCAGCAGCGACCGGGCCGTGTCGAGCGCGCCGTTGGCCTTGGCCCGCGCCTCGTCGATCATCTGCTCGATCATCACGATCGTCTGTGTCTTGAGCCGCTCGCCCAGTTCGTCAAAGTTCCTCGAGGCGCTGGCGAACTCGGCGACCCCCTCCTTGGCCGTCTCGCGGTTCTCGGCGATCACCGTCTGAAGGTCCGTGAACGCCTTCTTCAGTTCATCCGCCGCGGACTTGATCCGCGCCACGACGTCGGGCCGCTCCTTCTCGATGCCCTCCATGAAAGACCTGGCGTTGGTGGTGACCGCGTCGGCGTCGCCGTACCACTTCTCGCGCCGTCTGGCGAACTCATCGACTTCGCCCTGAAGACTCGCCAGGAAGTTCTTGGCCTTCTGCCCGGTTTCGTCGGCGGAGTCAAGGAAGCTCTGCACCTGCGTTTTCTGCTTCTCGCCGTAGCCCGCCGCCTCCAGGATCGCCGGCGCCGCGATGGCCCCGTCGATCTCGTACGACTCGTCGATCACGCCCCCGCTGCCCAGCGACTTGAAGTTGATGTTGCTCGCCGAGCCCAGCAGCCCCTGCTCCAGATAGGCCTTGGTGTCCTTCTCCAGCGGCGCCGCACGGTTGTCGATCAGCATCTTCACGACCATCACGGCGGGCTTGCCCTCCGCGGCGGCCCGCGGCGCGACGCTCTCCACCTGCCCCACCTTGAACCCGCCCAGCCGCACTTCCGCGCCCTTCTTGAGCCCGGGCACGCCCTCCTCAAGGTCGAACACCGCGGTGTACTTCGACTTGCCCACTCGCTCGTACCACCCCCCGAGGATGGTCACGATGACCAGCGACGCCGCCACGGTGCCCAGCACCAGCCCCCCGGCGAGCACGTTGTTCCTCGAAGCACGACCCATGTGGTTCCTTTGCACCTGGAGACCGCCGGGGCCATCACGGGCCGGTCGGCGTACGGACTTTGACACGTTCAAGCCCCGCGGTCAAGCGCCGACGATCCCCGAGCTTCAGCGAGCCGGCCCAAGGCCCCAACCCTAAACCCCCAACCTCCAACGCCAGACCCTGAACCTCACCCCTTCCCCGCCTCCGCCGCCTCGCTCCGCGTGGTCGCGATGCTCGGCGTAACCCCCAGCAGCGCCGTGACGGGGCCGCCCAGCAGGTCCTCGGCGTAGTTCGTGCTCGCCTTCCGACGTGTGATCGGGCCCTCCGCGTCCCCGCGCAGAAACTGGCGGATGAGCTGCTCGCTCTCGGGCCGCTGCTCGGCCTGTTCCGGGGGCAGCTTCCGCAACGCGTCGAACCACTCCCGTGTGTTGCACATCAGCAGCTTGCCCTTGTCGAGCATCGCCATGCGGTCGGCGATGGTGAACGCCGAGTCCATCTCGTGCGTCACCACCACGCTGGTCACGAACAACTTCTTGGAGAGGTCGATGATCAGCCGGTCGATCTCCGCGCTGGTCACCGGGTCCAGCCCCGCCGAGGGTTCGTCATAGAACAGAATCCGCGGGTCCAGCGCCAGCGCCCGCGCCAGCCCGGCCCGCTTCTTCATCCCGCCGGAGATCTGCGCCGGGTACTTCTCCGCGTGCTCGCGCAGCCCCACCTGCTCCAGCTTGATCTTCACCATCGTCCCGATGATCTCGGGGTCCAGCGTCGTGTGCTCCTGCAGCGGCAGGGCCACGTTCTCGGCGATCGTCATCGAGTTGAACAGCGCGCCGGACTGGAACAGGATCCCGAACCGCTTGCGGATGTCGTTCAGCTCGTCCTCGTCCATCCCCACGATGTTCCGCCCGAACAACTCGATCGAGCCCTCGTCGGGCTTGATCGACCCGATGATGTGCCGCAGCAGCGTCGACTTGCCGCAGCCCGAGCCCCCCATCACCACCATCGTCTCCCCCGGCAGCACGTCCAGGTTGATCCCGTCCAGCACCGCCCGCCCGTCGAAACGCTTCACCAGCCCGCGGATCTTGATGATGGGTTCGACGGCGGTCATCGTCCCCGATCATACCGACTCGCCGCTCGCCGTCCCGCCTTCCGACATCCGCACGAACTCCCGGTACAACTCCGCGTAGCGGCCCCCCGCCGCCAGCAGTTCGGCGTGCCCGCCCCGTTCCACGACGCTCCCGTGGTCCAGCACCAGGATCTGGTCGCACCGCCGCACCGTCGACAGCCGGTGGGCCACGATCAGGCACGTCCGCCCCTGCATGAGCTGCTCCAGCGCCAGCTGAATCCGGTGCTCCGTGAACGTGTCCACCGCGCTGGTCGCCTCGTCCAGCATCAGAATCCGCGGGTCGGCCAGCATTGCCCGCGCGAACGTCACCAGCTGGCGTTGACCCAACGACAGCCCGCCGCCGCGCTCCCCGACGTCCGAATCCAGACCGCGCGGCAGCGCCTCGAATACCTCCAGGCACCCCAGCCGCGCGCACGCCGCCATCACCTCTTCGTCGCTCGCCCCGGGTCGCGCGAACCGGATGTTGTCGCGCACGCTCCCGGCGAACAGGAAGTTGTCCTGCAGCACCAGCCCGGTCTGGCTGTGCAGCGAGGCCAGCGTGATCTCCTCGATCTTCCGCCCGTCGATCAGGATCTCCCCCGATTGATGCGCGTACAGCCGCGCGACCAGACTGACGATGCTCGTCTTCCCGGACCCCGTGTGACCCACCAGCGCCACGCTCGTCCCCGGCGGCACGCGGAAACTCACCCCGTGCAGCACCGGGCGCTCGGGCGTGTATCCGAAGGTGACGCCGCGGAACTCGATGTCCGCCCCGCGTCCGTTCCTCGGCAGGTCCTCCGCGCCCGGCGCGTCCATGATCTGCGGCCTGGTATCCAGGAGCGCGAAGATCCGCTCCGCCCCCGCCATCGCCTGCAGCGTCACGTTGTACAGGTCCGCCAGGATGATCACCGAGAGGAAGAAGTTCCCCGTGTACAGCAGGAAGCCGATCAACTCCGCCAGCCCCATGTGCCCGCCCGCGATCCGCCACCCGCCGAACAGCAGGATCAGCCCCGCGGCGACCTGCCCGCTCAGTTCATAGAACGGGATGTACATCCCGTGCACCCGCGCCGCCCGCATGTTGTTCCTGGTGTGCTCGGCGCACAGCGCCTCGAAGAGCCGGGCGTTGACCCCTTCCCTCGCGAACGCCTGCGTCACGCGGATCCCGCTCACCGTCTCGGCGATGTTCGCCGTCAGGCGGCTGAAGCTCTCCTGCACCACGCGGTACGCGTTCGTCAGGTGCCGGTCGAAGACCGTGTTGCCGAGGTAGAGCACGGGCCCCAGCGCGCACAGCGCCAGCGCCAGCGGCCAGTCGAACGAGAACATCCGCGCCAGCGCGAACACCCCCATCCCCACATGGATGATCGTCCGCGGGATCACCTGCACCACCGCCGAGCGCACGCTCGCCACGTCGCCCGTCCCGCGCGAGAGGATGCGTCCCAGCCGCGTGCGGTCGAAGAACGACATGTCGAGCGTCTGCACGTGCCGGAACAGATCGTGCCTGATGTCGAACACCACGTCCTCGCCCAGCCGGTTCACCGCCACCAGCCGCGCCCGCATCACGAGGTAGAACGCCGCCCCCAGCGCAACGATCGCCCCGGCCCCGGCCCACAGCCCGTGCACCGGCTCCAGCCCGGTCAGGGCCCGCCACCGCTCGGGATGCTCGATGGTCAGCGCCACCGTCTGCTTCACCGCCTCGGGCACGAGGGAGTTGATCACCGCCAGCACCAGCCCGAACCAGATGATCCGCACCTGCAGACCCCGGTGCCGCCACATGTACCCCAGCAGGCGACGCGCGATCGACCACCGGAACGGGCGGAACTCCGCCTCCTTCTCGTCCTGCGGCATCGCGCCGACCACCAGCGTGCCCAGTTCGCGCGTCGAGCGCGCCGGCGGATTGAAAGCCCGCGTCGTGCTCACGCCGCCGCCTCCTTGCCCGGCACATCGTCATCGTCCATCGAGAGCTGGATCAGCGCCGCCGCCCGATAGTGCCCCGGCCGGTTCATCAGTTCGTCGTGCGTGCCGATGTCCACCACCCTCCCCTTGTCCAGCACGATCACCCGGTCCGCGCGCCGCAGCGTGCTCAGCCTGTGCGCCACGATGAACGTGGTCCGACCCTGCATGTACCGGTCCAGGGCCCGCTGGATCGACGATTCTGTCAGCGCGTCGACCGACCCCGTCGCGTCATCCAGAATCAGGATCGGCGGACGCAGCAGCAGCGCCCGCGCGATCGTCAGCCGCTGCCGCTGGCCGCCCGAGAGCGAGACCCCGCGCTCCCCGATCACCGTGTCCAGCCCCTTGGGCGCCTCACGCACCACGTCCCCCGCCTCCGCCGCCGCGATCGCCTCCAGCACCTTCTCCTCGTCCGCCCACGGCGAGCCGTACGCCACGTTGTTCCGAATCGTGTTGCTGAACAGGAACGGCTCCTGGAACACATACCCGATGCTCCGCCGCAGCGTCCCCACGTCCCACCGCCGGGCGTCCACGCCGTCGATCAGCACCGCCCCGATCTGCGGGTCGTGGAACCGCGCGATGAGCGACAGCAGCGTCGACTTCCCGCACCCCGTCGGCCCCACGATCGCGATCGTCTCGCCGGGCTCGACGCGGAACGAGACATCGACCAGCGCCGCCCGGTCCAGTTCCCCCGTCGCGTGGCTGCCCGAATCGTCCGCCTCGGAACGCCGCGATGGGTACGCGAAGGTCACGTTCCTGAACTCGACGGCGCCGACAACCGGGCCCGTGGACGCGGTTCCCTCGCCCTTCGATGCACGCGCTTCCCCGCGCCCGCCCTCGCCGCCGATCGTCACGTGCTCGTCGAGCAGGCGGAACACCCGCTCCGCCCCCGCCAGCGCCTCGGGCCCGCTGGCGATGATCTCCAGGATCGCCTGCACCTGCCCGGACAGGTGCCCGAGCAGCCCGCGGAACACCCACAGCGTCCCCAGCGCGATCCCGCCCGCCTCCGGGCCCTTCAGCACCAGCCACCCGCCGTAGAGCAGCAGCACCGCCAGCGTCCACTCGCCGCACGCCTGCGTGAGCGGCTGGTAGTTCCCCTGGTCGCGCGCGATCTCGATCCGCTGTTTCCGCGCCCGGTCCGAGTGCTCGTCGAACAGTTCGAGCCGCCGCCGCTCCTGCCCGAACGCCCGGATCACCCGGACCCCGGCGATCGATTCCTGGAAGCTCTTCACCACCCGGTCCACCAGCCGCGACTGCTCGAGAAACAGCGGTTTGGTCTTCCGCCCGTACACGTACATCGCCCCCACCTGTACCGGCAGCAGCGCCAGGCACGCCAGCGTGAGCCCGGCGTGCGTCGCCAGCATGAAGCCCAGGAACACCGCCACCGTCACCCCCGCCACCGCCGTCCGCACCATCACGCTCTGGATGAACCCGCGCACCGCCTGCGTGTCACCCGTCATGCGGTTGATGACCTGCCCCGTGTCGTGGGCGTCAAACCAGGTGAACCCCAGCCGCTGCAACTTGTCGTACAGCCGCACCCGCAGGTCCGTCACGCACGTCTGCACGAAGCGCTCGTCGGCGACCCGCAGCCCGTACCGTGCCCACGCCGACAGCAGCGACACCGCCAGCACCCCGACCCCCAGCGCCGTGAGGCTCTCCATGAACGTCCAGGAATCCGGCGGCGCCACCCCCAGGGGCCACGCCGGCCCCGGGGCCCCGGGGTCCACCTTCGCCCGGATCAGGTCGATCGCCAGCCCCTGCCCGCCGAACATCGCCAGCGTCGCCCCCTGCAGGAGCACCGTCAGCAGCACGCTCGGCACGGCGGCCCACCTGTGACGCCACGCCAACGCCCCGATCCGGCGCAGCAGCACACCCATCGGGATCGAGCCGGCCTGGCCCGACCCCGCGGTTCCCTTCCCTCCCGCCGACACGGAAGCACCCGAGTTTCTCCGGCTGTCAGCCACGCGCGACGATGGTACGCTCCGACTATGCACGAATCGCACCACGCGCTGAAGGAACAAAGCCCTTCCCATCGCCGCGTCACGGACCGGTCCTCCGGTCACCGCAAACCAGGGACGGCAAGCACGAAGCCCGGCGCGTCCCGTGATTCGGCACCGACTCGAGGACGGGTCAGTGGCACCGCGGGCGCGAGATCCTCCCATCGCGCTCAACCGCTCGCTCGGCGGGCGCCGACCGCCGTCCTTCTCGCCGCGGCCGCTCTCCTCCCCGCCTGCGCCGATCCCAAGCCCCCCACCTTCAGCGTCGTGGACGCCGCGATCACCGACCGCACCCCTGACGCCGTCGTCGTGACCTTCACCCTCGAAGGAACCAACCACAGCGACGAGCCGCTGCCCCTCGACAACGTGACATACGCGCTGAACCTCAACGGCCGCCCGGTCTTCGCCGGCACCCGAGACGCCGAGGCCGCGCTCCCACCGGGCCACACCCAGCGCGTCCGACTCCCCGTGCCCGTGCCCGCCGACCAGGCCGCGACCACCACGGGCGCCGTCCCTTATCGCCTCACCGGCAGCATGCTCTACCGACTGCCCGGCGCCATCGCCGAGGTCTTCTTCGACTCCGGCGTCCGCAAGCCCAGCGTCAGCTTCAGTGAGTCGGGCAACCTTGATTTCTGACAAACAACCCCGTGAACAGCCCGTGCCTCAACGTTGAGTACGAACGCGTCGCATCGACACAAGAGTGATGCTCCAGACGCAACGACGCTCTCTCGCCGAAAACGGGGTTTGCGGCAGTCAAGGCCAGCGGCGAGCCGCGGACGGCGAGTTGGTGATCCTCCCAGGCCCCCGGCCCACGGCCCCCGGCCCACGGCCCACTGCCCACTGCCCACGGCCCGCGGCCCGCGGCCCACTGCTTGATTCTCCAGGCGAGGGGCTTCCGGCACGGCGCTTCATGGGGTACTGTGATGGTGACGCCGCACTGCGTCAAGGAGTATTGCATATGAAGTCGAATCGTACGAACGGGTGCCGTACCGGGTTTGGCGCGTGGGTGCCGAAGGTGGCGGCGTGGGCTTTGATGGGTTCGGTGGTCGGTGCTGGGACCAGCGTGGCCGAGGCGCGGCCGACGCCGCCGCCGTTGGAGGACCCGGCGCACTGGGCGACGATCACGCACTCGGGCAATGCCCCCTATGCGTACGTCGATCAGGACGGTCGGCCTCAAGAAGTCGGTGCGGTCAACTACGAGTACCGCATCAGCAAGACCGAGGTGACCCACCGGGAGTGGTTGGAGTTCGTGAACGCGTACGCCCCATACGTATCGCCTCAGGACCGCCGGCGCGAGGTGTTCAGGAGTTCGTGGATCATCGGATTCGGGGCGACGGACATCGTCTTCCCCGGTGCCGAGGATTATGCCATCGATGTCGGGTGGCGTTACGCCGCGCGGTACGTCAACTGGCTGCACAACAACAAGGCGATGAACCGCGAAGCGTTCGAGAGCGGCGTCTACGACACCAGCACGTTCACCAACAACCCCGATGGGACGTTCAATGACAATCGTACCCGCGCCCCCGGGGCTCGGTTCTGGATCCCCAGCGAAGACGAGTGGGTGAAGGCGGCGTACTTCGACCCGCACAAGAACGGGCCGAATCAGCCGGGGTATTGGCAGTACAACACCACCAGCGACACCGCGCCGATCCCTGGGCCACCGGGGGTGGGGCAGACGAACGCCACGAACCCTGGACAGGAACCGCCGAGCGAGGAGCACCCGGTCATGTCCTACCCGCATGTCACATCGCCATGGGGATTGTGGGACATGAGCGGTGGGTACCAAGAGCACTTGGAGGCGGTCGGCTATGCGGGAGATGCGACGCTTCCAAGCTTCGGACTCACTCGCGGCAGCATGTGGGCCCTCGGAACGAACTACGACCACATCACAAGGAACCGCGACGTTGGCCCACCCCAACACGGTCGCGCCACGATTCGACTTGCAACGGTTGTTCCCGCTCCAAGCTCGATCGGCGGCGCCGTCGTGCTCGGGGCCATTCTTCTCCGGCGGTGCCGCAGATAGGAACGGTTCCATGATCTCTCGCGTTCTCACGCTCTCGGCTTCGACCCTGGTCTTGGCCTCCGGTGCTTCGGCAGCGGTCACCATCACGCCCAGCAGTTCCAACGTCCAGGTGCTGCAGAACGTCGAGGACCCGCCGGGGAGCGGCGCCTACACGATCGTGCTCAAGGACAACTCCAGCGCGTTCAACACGAGTGACTCGTGGACCATCACGACGAACAACACCACGGATCGGATCAACTCGATCGCCGTGCAGGCACCTTTCGCGGATCGCACGCTCTACTTGAACATCGGCACACCGTCCAACAAGTTCGCGAGCATCGGCACGATCCAGTATGACAGTGAGTCGGGCAACCGAAATGGAAAGCTCTGGGTTAACAGCCTGCGGTGTTCGGGCGATGTGGCGCACATCAACGTCCATGCAGTGACTGACACTTTGATCGACGGTTCCGTCACCGGCGGTATGTCGATGGTCCCGGTCTTCTTTACCCCGCCGGGCATTGTGACCATGACCGTTCGCGGCGACATCCGCGGCGACATCTTGCTCCCCGATGCGCTTGTGCTGAATGAACGGCGCGGCTTCATTCAGAACCTCACCGTCATCGGAAACCTCAAACGAACCGACGGCTCGCCAGTCCTCGTCCGTGCCAGTCGGCACGTTCGGATCGAGGTCACGGGCGACGCCAACATCGATCTGGCGAAGGGAGCTTCAGACAGCACCTCGCCCGCGGTGCGCCGGCTCACCGCAGGGAACCTCGAGGGCGTCATCAGGGCGCGAGGATTCGAGGTCGTGGGCAGCCCTCCTCAGGCATTCATCACCGCGACTGGCGAGTTCAATGCCGTTGTCGCTCTTGAGAACGCGTTGACCACTCCGGGGCCGGACATCGTCACGATCAACGCGCCGGATGGCGCATTGAAGGGTCGGGTGATCATCAACTCGTCCAACAATCCGGATGAACAGATTTGGACAGCGCCGGTGCGCGTCGGTGATCCTGCCACCAGCGGATATTCGCTGGTGGACCACTACACCCCCACGACCAGCCAACTCGGCGGCGGCTCCGCCGGCCTCGTCCCCTTTGCCGTCCACAAGACCGACTGCAACCCGGCCCAGAGCGCGACCGTTCCGCCGTCGGGTCCATCGGGCGCACCGTTCGTTCGATACGACGGCCCGGTTGATTGGACCGGTTCGACGGACCCGCTGGTGGCCACGCAGCGGAAAGTCGACGCTGGCGCGGGGGACCCGACCAACGATCTTTCCGCGTGCTTCTCCCACAAACCCGGAGCCGATGACACGCGGGTGAACTTCGAGCTCAAGAACAACTTCCTGCCCGTCGGCGACTACACCGTCAAGGCCGCCGCGGGCGTGCTCAAGAATGACATCCTCGGCACGCTCACCGGCGATGTCCGCACGGGCGCCGACGGCGAACTCACCTTCAGCGTCCGCTGGCCGTGCCTGGGCGATCTCAACGATGACAGCAACGTCGATACCGCCGACCTCATCCTCCTGCTCGGGCAGTTCGGGCAGTCGAGCGCCTGCGGCATGTCGCGTGATCTCGACGGCGACCTGGGCGTCAACACCGCCGACCTCACGCTGTTCCTCGGCCGCTTCGGCACGACCCCGCCCGAACAAGCGCCGCTCCCGCCTGTCCTGGCCGCGCTGGGGTTCACCACCGTCGAGGGCTCCATCAGCTGGGTCGGCACGCTGACGCAGGCCGAGCGCGACGCGCATGTCATCGAGCTGATCGAGAGCATCCAGCCGTTGCAGGAGCCGTGAAGGTGAAGGCAAGAGGCACGAGGCACGAGGCTGAGTGAAACAAGAGCGGCCCCGGTTCGCGCCGGGGCCGCTTTCTCACTTGACCACTTGACCACGCCGCCCTCCGCCCCTCACGCCGCCGCGCGCACCTGACGCTTCTTGCCCACCGTCCGCTGGTTCGCCGGGGCTCGGCGCTGCGGCTCGGCGGCCATCGCGCCCACCAGGTCCAGCGGGTCGCACGCCCACAGGTCCGCGCCGATCTCTTCCGCCAGGCCCTCGGCACGGTTGAACACCCCCCCGCCCACCACGATCTGCGTCTGGTCGCACGCACCGATCTCGCGGATCGTGTCGATCAGTTGGCGCAGCGCCGGCAGGTCGCTGGGTGCCGTGGCGAACGTCAGCAGCACGTCAGGCTTGGTCTCCTGCACCAGGGCCAGCACCTCATCGCCCGCGATCCCGCCGCCGGCGAACCGCACCTCGTAGCCGTGCGCTTCGAGCATGTCCACCGCCATCTGCGCCCCCAGTTCGTCCGCGTCGGTCGGACCGCAGTACGCGAACACCTTCCGCCCGTTGGGCGCGGCGCGATCCAGCCGCTGCGACACCTGATCCACCAGCACCCGCAGCAGCCGCGTCGCCATGTGGTGGGCCAGCGTCGTCAGCTGGTCGTTGCGGAACAGCTTGCAGATCAGCTCGTACGTCGGCCAGCACACCTCCTGGATCAGGTCCTCGGCGGACAGCCCGCCCCGCTGGCCCTCCTCCAGAATGCCGCGCGACGCGACGCGGTCGCCGTTGATCAGAGCCTCGAAGAACCGTTCGTTCAGCATCTCGATGTTCATGGGGTGGTCTGCCTGGATTCGCCTCGCGGCGTGCCTCGTGACGGGCGGGTGTGGGGGGAGTCTTCCGTGATGCCGCGGTCGACCCGGGCACCGTCCCGCGAGTTCACCCGCGTGACGCCCCTTTCATCGTGCGGTGAAACCCAACTTCCACAACGCGCTGAAACACGTCCGCGATAACCACCGGCCACGTCCCCACGCGGTTCTCCGTGCCTGCGAACGCGTGACCGCGGACCCGCGCGCCCGCCTCGCCGGCGTTCTCGGACATGCCGCGCCGTACGACGTCCGATCACTCGCTCATGAGTCCGGTAACCCATCGACCACGCGCCGATCGCACGCCCCGCTCTCCATCCCGCGCCGGGCGCGGCGTCGCAAGAGCTCCACGAAATCCCGGCCCGCGGCCGCCCGCGAGCGCGCGATCCCTCCCCGCGACGCCCCCGCTCGGCCTGTTTCGGTCCTTCCCCGAACCCCCGGTCTCCGCGTTGTTCTCGCCGACGACGGCCTCCGCGACCTCCGCGCCTCGGCGGCGAAGGGCATGTCTCAGCATCGCCCGACGCTGCACACACACACGCCGAAGGTCATCGCCCGCTGCTCGACCGAGCCGAACCCCGCGCCGCGCAGCGAGTCCGCCACCTGCTCGCGCGTCAGAAAAGTCTCGATGCTCTTGGGCAGGTACTTGTACGCCCCGCTCCGGTCGCGGCTGATCATCGTCGCGGTCCACGGCATCACCTTCGACGTGTACACGTTGTTTGCCCAAGCGATGAGCCCGGAACGCGGACGCGCGAACTCCAGCACGACCACCCGCCCCCCCGGCCGCAAGACGCGCCGGAACTCCCGCAGCGCACGCGCCGGGTCGCTCACGTTCCGCAAGCCGAACGCGATGGACACCACATCAAACGAGCCGCCCGGGAACGGCAGGTTCATCGCGTCCCCGTCGAGGTACTCCGGCACCACCCGCGGCCTGACGACGCCGACCCCGCGAGCGCCGCCCCCCACGATCGCCCCCGCGGCCTCGTTCGACCGAAGCCCGCGCGAGACCCCGCTCTTCTCGCACGCGATGTCGAGCATCTGCGGCGTGAAATCCAGCCCCACCACCCGGCGCGGCCCCGCCGCGGCGAACGCCCGCGTCAGGTCCCCCGTCCCGCACGCCACGTCGAGCACGTCGTCCGTCGCCTTCACTTGGGCCATGCCCACGGCGGCCTTCCGCCACGCCACGTCACGCCCGAACGAATGAAGCCGGTTGTTCAGGTCGTACGACCGCGCGATGGACGCGAACATCCCCCGCACCTTCTCCGCCTTCTGCGCGTTACGGTGCGGGTCCGCGCGCAGGTCGCCTTCAGACCAGACGGGCGATCTCGGGCTGTCCTCGGCGGCGGGCATGAGGGAACCATGTTAGGAGCACGACGCCCAACGGCGTGTCGCGCCACCGACCACTCTTCATCACGGTGGGGCGTGCCCCGCCCGCTCCCGAGTCTGCCACGCCGTCGGCCGCGCCGGAAACGGGCCCGTGCTCTCAGCGTCGGTGATCCAGGCGGGGTCCCGTACCGTCGAGCGGCACGTCAGGCCATAGTTCCCAAGGAGGACCACCAGGTCGAGGGTGTCGACGGTGCCGTCGGCGTTGAAGTCGGCGCACGGGTTCGCCGTGCCGAGGCGCCCGAGGAAAACGATCAGGTCGAGGGTGTTGACCGTGTTGTTGGCGTCGAGGTCTCCTGGGCAACTCGGGTTGAGCCGGCCGCCCTCCCAGGACGCCGTGCCTTCAGGCGAGAACGAGCCCCTGATGGACACGCCGCCGCCGCTACCGATGGTGGACCAGCGGATGGTGAAGTCGGGCGGTGGAGCCGCGGCGTCGATGATGGCGCCGATCTCCCGCGCCGCGAGTGCCTCGAACCCCGCCTGCGTGAGATGGAATCGGTCAGACGAGGCGGACTGGTACCAGCCGCTGGCGATCATCTCGTCGGCGTTGGTCAGGCGGTCGAAGCGCGTGACCGCCGTGCGCGGGAGGGTGAGCGCGAGCGCCTCCGCGGCCCCGCGGTACTCGCGGAGTCGCGCCAGGTCCGGGTTCGAGAGCGGGTGCGAGACGGAGAACAGGAAGAACAACTCGCTCTGGTTCCAGCCGTTGGACGTCCACAGCCCCTGCAGACGGAGCACGATGGCGAGCAGGTTGTCGGCGAAGGCTTCGGGGCTCGTGGGGTTCGTCACCTGCGCCGGGCCGAGCGAGGGGAGGGTTTCGTTGAGGTCGTTGACCCCGGTATTGACGCGGATGAGGACAGCCTTGCCGGGCCCCTGGGCGTCGCGGACGCGGGAGAAGAAAAGAGTGAGTTGCTCGTCCGAAGCGGTGAGCAGACCCAGCGCCATGTCGCGGGCCGACTGCGACCCGCGCGCGTACAGCGCGGACACCGACACACCGCTGGCGCGGTCCAGGTTGATGAGCCGCTGGGTGTAAAAGATGGCGGGGGCGGTGATGTTCACGCCCCAAGGGGTGAACCGCGGGTTCAGGGCGGCGTGGCGCGCGCCGGCGGGGAGATCGAGCGAGGCAACCGACCACGGGGCAGGGGTCGGCATGTGGAGCGCGGCGCTGTCGCGCGCCGTGCTGACGGGCGGGCCCGATACCAGTTCGGAGTACGGCGGCTGCCCGAGCCGGATGCTGAGGCGGAATGAGCCGCCCTGTGCAGCGAAAAGGCCGTAGGTCACTTCATAGCGGAGGTGCGCGTTGACGTCGACGGGGCAGTTGGACTGGACCTGCAGGCCGAGGTTCGCCGAGGCGCCCGCCGCGCCGCCCGGCAGGTAGACATAGTTCATCGGGTACATGAACACGTCCGGGCTCATGAGCGCGTCGAGGGCCGGGGGGGCCCCGGCGTGCAAAAACTGAGGGAAGCAGCAGGCGGTGCCGAGGATCGAGTACAGGTAGCCCAGCCCCAGGCCCTGGCCGAGGTTCTCGCCGGCGGAGTGCAGGCCCGTGGCGAAAAGACCGAAGCGCTCGGCCCCGGCCTTGGTCAGGCCGTGGTCCCAGCCGTGCCCACCAAAGGCCTGGTTGGAATCCCCGATGCACACGATGTCGGCACGGGCGGTCTGGGCGGTGCTCACCCAGGCCGAGAGTTCGGCGGCATCCGTGACACACGGCGCGTCGCACGCCGCGCACGCCGCGCCC